>JAFGWW010000022.1 GCA_016936955.1 Planctomycetota bacterium
GGTTTACCAGATCGGCAAGCATCTCGCGCTGCTCTTCCCTGTCCCATATATAACGCAGTACCCAGAAGTCGGAGGGCATGGCGACGGCGCGGCCGCAGAGGATGGCGCTTGCGGCAATAACCCTCTGGAGCTTTACGGCGCGGCGGTCAGATATGTCCATACCCGCGGAACGCAGCTGGTTTATGAGGTTGACATAAGGCTCTCTTGAAGTCTGCAGGTCGACTTTGTGCAGGTTGCTTTGCAGTAGTTTTATATCGTCAACGTGAAGGCCGGTGATTGTCTCTCCTTTCCTTGCGTCGAGTTTCCAGCCCGCCTCCAGAACATCGGTAAGCATCTCATTCGGAACGTTGCCGCAATATACGCGCAGAAGGAATCGGTCGAAAAGCGCCTGCAGTGCGTCCTCTTCCGGAAGATGGTTGCTGGCGCCAATAAACGAGAGCACCGGAAGGGCGATTGTCTCCTTACCGCGGCGGAAGATTTTTTCGTTCAACGCCATGAGCAGGCTGTTCAGGATGGCGCTGTTTGCGTTCAATAATTCATCAAGAAATACGAGGGAGCACTCGGGGAGCATCCCTTCGGTGTTGGTTACCAGTTCTCCGTCCCTGAGCCTGCGGATATCGAAGGGGCCGAAAATTTCGTTCGGCTCGGTAAACCTTGTCAGCAGATAGTCGAAGGTCTTGCCGTCTATCCGTTTTGCGAGCTGGTGGACGAGGGCGCTCTTGGCAGTTCCGGGAGGCCCGAGAAGGAAGAGGTTCTCGCCTCCCACAAGGCATACGCCGAGAAGATCAATGATCTCGTCCTTGCCTACAAAAGAACGCTTGAGCGGATTGAGCACCTGCTCCGCAAGGGCTTTGCCGAGGGAGAAGCATTCGTCGTCAGCTGTCATCTTTTCAATCATGTTTTTGATCACTCACAGTCAGGTCAAGTTTGTCGAGCAGCTCCGGATACATGCCGGAGTCGGCGATGAAATGTTCAATAATGCCCTCTTGTCGGGCCCGGTTGGAATCGTTTCTTTCCACAATCCTGTCGATGTACATGCGGCACAGTCCGGGATTGCCCAGAATTGCGGAAATCTCCGGATCCTTATCGAGTTTGACCCCGACCGAGGAAAATGGCCACGTGGTGGCGAGTGTTTTCAACTCTTCCACTAGCGGGTCATCGGGATTCAGACCTTTTGCCATTTTGATAAGCCCGGGAATATACCGGAATGCGATATCTACCGACCATATACGTACGGCCGTTCCGTCGGGGGAGGGGGAGGCGCGGAATGCACTCCTTATGGACTGTTCCGGGATATCCCTGTAAACGATGAATTGGCATGCGCGGTATATGAGCAGAAGTGCGCTGCTTGCGATCTCGTAATTGACCTCTGGTAATTTTTCGGAAGAATTGAGGCGCTCTGTTTTGTCTAGCTGCCGCAGTTCCTCGATAACCCCGTCTGTCCGGAGCGCAGACGTGTGGTCGTCGTCCGGGATTATGACATGCCCGCCTTCGCGGAGCTGAGTTAGTAATTGCAGAAGCTGCGCCATCTTTCAGCCGTCAGAAAATTGCAGGATCCTTAGAGGTATTCTTCCTTGCCCTTTTGCACAAGCGAGAGCATCCCCATCCAGCCCTGCAGCTGTTCATTAGTTAAAGTAGGTTCCTCGCCGACCGATATGCGATGCATTGCTGCGCGTATCTTGCGACGCTGTTTGCGCGGGATGTTTATGGTTTCGTTCACCACAAGGCCGGTTACTGTCTGGCGCTGGTGCTGCCTCATTACCCGCGTCTTCTTCTTGTTCACCTGATAGCCTTCTTCGTGAAGAATCTGGAATATAAGCGTGATTACTCCCCGCACCAGTCCGGGCTCGTCGGTAGCGAAAGAAAAGGTTATGTCGTCCGCATATCTCGTGTAGTCAACTTTCTGGGTTCCCGTTGAAAGTTTTTTTGCCAGCCCGTATAGCCTGCAGTCGAGTCTTGTGTTTGCGATATTGCTGAGCAGCGGCGAGGTGGGCGCTCCTTGCGGTAACCCGCCATTAAGGCAACAGATGTCGGCCAGAATTTCCGCGGCTCCTTTTTCCCATCCGGTTTGCATAATTGCGGTTACGCACTTCTCCCTGGTGACGGAGGGGAAGAAATTTCTTATGTCCATCTTGAGCACGACAGCTTTGCCCACATGGGGGATGGCGTTGTGGACAATGCCGCGTCCGCGCCTGAACCCGACTGCGCATTTGTGGGTATTTCCATTCCGCAGCATCCTTAGAATTTTATGCTGCAGTGCTTTGGTCTCAGGTTTCGGTTCGTTGATTGTCCGCGCGCCACCGCTTCTTTTGGGGATCTGGAATGTATTGTACTCGGGGCGGAATTCCTTCAGCTGGTTTTCGTTTTGCCCAAGATAATATTTTAGGTAAACCGCTTTCTTTATGTAATAATTCTGATTTGCATATGGGGAGGCGGGGGCATTCGACGCTGCTTTTGTTGAAGCCGTTTCCGGTGCAGAGGTGCCCAGAAACTTGCCAATGAAATCGAAAAGGCCCATGTTGATCCACCCTGAATTTATTGAATGCAGCAGACTGCCGTTCTGATAAAAAAGCGCCGCAAGTGCGGCGCAGCCCCGCATGGATGTGCGACATCCATAGCTTCTCAGCAGACCGTATTATCGGCTTGCCGATAATACGGTCTGCTCCATGGCCGGAAAAGGCCCGGCTGACGAAACATCAGCCTGCGCTCTGCATTTGAACGCCACCGGGGTTGAATTTGATGTTATCTCCCCCGATATTTTTGTCAATAATTAAATGTCACATCTAGTATTAAATTTGGTTAAGTATGGCGGGGTCAAATTGGACCGGTATTGAGTTGAAGCGGTTCTTTTTTCTTTTCATAAGGTCGCATATGGTTTCGACTGCGATGCGCCCCATCTCGCTTTGGGGGATGCTGATGGTGCCTATCTTCTTGTCTACATCCGGGTCGTTCAGCGGGTTCAGGTTGAATGTGTAGATTGCCGCCTCGTCGGGAACCGATACTCCGTTGTGCTCAAGAAGCCCGAAAAACTTAATCGCCTGTACCAGCCCGTAAGTAATGATGACAGGGCGGGCTCCGCTCTTTCCCTCTTTCTGCGCGTGGCACAGAGCTTTTTCAAGTGAACTGTCGGAAAAGGTGAAAGGCTTGTATCCCTCTTTCGCCATGACGGCGGTATATCCCGCAAGGCGGTCGTGAACGCTGTAATGCAGGTTTTTATTGTCGGGGTTGTTGTCCTTCACGCAATCGTAGTACATTATCGTTTTGTGGCCGCTTTCTATGAGATTGCGCGTCAGAGAAAAGCACGCCCCGTATTCGTCCGGATAAATCGAATTGTATTTCTGTTTAATATTGAGCCACGCGCATGGCATCGAGCTGCTCTTGAGCAGTGATTCCATGCCCTCGGGGGTGCTGTGGGTATAGTTGAGGATCAGGCCGTCGATCATTTTATGGCTCAGGAATTTAGGGCGGTTATCCTCGTTGATTATCTGCTCGTCGGGCAGGAAGGCTACGCTGAGGTGCATGTCCCGCTCCTTGAGGGCGTTGCATATTCCCTGCAGCAGGGAGTGGTGGACGTAACTGGTTCCTTCCCACTGGCCGCAGAGGAGGCCTATGGCGTTAAACCTTTTCCCGGCCATGGCTTGCGCGCCGGAGTGGGGCTTGTAGCCAAGCTGACGAGCAGCCTTGATGACCTTTTTCCTAGTGTCGGGACGGAAAAGGTGGGCCTTGTTGCCGGTTAGGATAAACCCAACCGTCTGCCTCGAAAGGCCGCATAAATCCGCAATCTGTTGCATATTTACTGACATTTTCAGATCCCGTCGGCCCGTAGCCTTTTTGCTGTGTGAGCTTGTTATTGTTTAACTCAACCGGGCGAAATATTTCTCGCCGGGAGATAGAAATATTATCACACGAATCCCGGCTGATTACAAGATATATCTTGACTGCAGATGTCGATGTGGTAAAAAATTAGCGCGTGCGAAATGAGGGTGATAAATGCTTTCGACGCAAGGCTGATCCCTGTTGGCAAATGGGTGTCGTGATTATTCATGGAGGTTGCGAGATGAAAAGAGGCATCAATATAGGCAATCATTTTGAACAGACACCGGTTCCGGGAGTCGAGTTCGCCGATCCAATGCAGGACTGGTATTACAGAACCATCAAGGAGCTGGGCTTTGACCATGTCCGGTTGCCTGTGAAATGGTCATCCCACACCGACGATAACAATGGCTTCAGGATTGACGAACGCGTGCTCGGGATGGTTCAGAAAGCGATCCTGGAGTTTTTGGCCAAGGATCTTTCCGTTGTCCTCAATATCCACCATTTCCGTGAGGCGATGGATGATCCCAAGGCCAATCAGGAAAAAATTTATGCCATATGGGAGCAACTGGCCCTGCATTTCAAGGATTATCCCGATACCTTGATATTTGAAGTTATGAACGAGCCCACGTGGAAAGCAGATGCGCGGGACTGGAACGAGGTGCAGAACAATACGGTTGCGCGCATAAGGAAGACCAATCCTGTCCGCAAGGTCATGATCGGCGGGATTGACTATACCGGCCTCTTCGCCCTAAAGGATCTTGTGCCGCCGGAAAACGACCCGAATCTTATCGCGTCGTTCCATTATTATTTCCCTCTCGAGTTTACCCATCAGGGCGCGTCGTGGTCGCCGACCTACAAGGACGTTAAAGGCGTCAGTTGGCAGGGCACGCAGGAGGAGATTGACGATATTCGTAACGGAATCCGGGATAATGCCAAGGCCTGGTCTGACAGATACGGCATCCCTATGAATCTTGGTGAATTCGGGGCTCTGTCGACTGCGGACATGGACTCCCGAGCAAGATATACCCGCTGCGTGCGGGATGTCTGCGAAGAGTTCGGGATTTCCTGGACTTACTGGGAATTCAACGGCGGTTTCGGAATCTCTAGCAAGACGGGCGAGCTTATCATGCCCCTCGTCGACGCCCTCTTGGGGGAATAACCCTTATCGGGGCGTCTGATTAATATTTACTCTGTAGGGAAATTTCATCCTTAGTTCGACACAAGGATCTTCTCTCAAGTATAAACGTTTTCTGCAGAGTATTCTATTTTATAGACCGATTTGTGGTTGCTTTTGCCGGTTTTTGACCCCTTCCTGCAGTTGATTATGCAATAAAATGCGCTATTGGCTTGACTGAGGGTGTGGTCTGGTGTAATTTATTAGCATGTGCTAAAAGGTGTGAGGTTGCTTGCCCAAGTGTGCGCCGTTGTTGTTTCATCGTTACTTTGCTTGTGGCGGGCGGGTTGCGAGAGAGGCGCCGACAGGGAAGTTCGGGTTTGGTGCGTGTAACTCATTGATGCGGATAAAACATTGCAGGAGGATTTATGGACAGACACCTATTTGCTAAGATCATGCTTGTTTGCGCACTCTTTATTCCTAAAGCTGCTGAAGCTGGCGACGGGACCATATCCGCGCCGGTAAGCGTTGACCACAGGGGGCTACTGGAGATTAGCGGGATCTTGAGGGGTAACAGCGAGGCGAAGTGGGGCGCCAGCAATCTGATCATAAAGCCATATGGTGGATGGGCCGCCCAGGATTACTGCCTGAAAAACATAAAAAAATCCGGTGGCACGATAACAGCAGATTTCAATACGAAACCAGCCGTGAAAATGATCGAGACAATAAAAGAGGCCAAGAATGCCAAGGGGATGAAGTCGTACCGCGTAAGCTATAAGTTGACGACAACCGACGGCGCGGCGGCTTCATATGAACGAGTATATGTCTTCTTCCCCTTTGCCAGTGCTGATTACGCCGGGGGCAAGGCGATACTCGACGATGGCTCGAGCATAGACCTGCCCAAGGATGGGGCCGGTAGCATCTCCCTTCCCCATGCCACAAAATCCCTGACCATCACCAACGGGAAGAACAGCTTTACCGTAAAGTCCGACAGCCTGCTCATATCCATCAATGATTTACGGCCGAAGTCGACGTCATTCCAGATCTGTCTGGATTATCCTAAGCCCCAGAATGTGTCTTCCATGCAGATGGATTTCGAGGTGTCGGCCGAGGTCTTGCCCTATGAGGTCAAGGCTGATGGAAAAGAATGGTTTGAGCTCCCTTACGCAAAGGATATCGAGCCCGGAAGCGTTCTCGACTTCTCCTTTCTGAGCGATGCCCCGGCAGGTAAGCACGGGCGGATAGTAAACAAGAATGGCCACTTCGCATACGAACAGACCGGAGAGCGGGTCAAGCTTATAGGGACCAACCTCTGCTATACGGCCAACTATCTGGAAAAAGCGGAGGCCGACAAGTTGGCGGATCGCTTCCGGAAAACCGGTTACAATGTCGTGCGCTTCCACCACACCGACGTTCATATCAGAAAAGGAAGCTGGAATTCACAGAAGTCGGATGACATCGACCCCGCCTATCTGGACAAGCTGGATTATACGTTCGCTGCAATGAAGAAAGCTGGCATGTACGTTACCATCGACCTCTATACGCAGCGACGTTTTGGAAAAGGGGAGATTGCTGGCGTCGACAAGGTTGTGGAGGGGGAGATAAAGGGGCTGGTGCCGATTCACGAACCGGCTTTCGAGGCGTGGAAAAAACTTGCCGTGAAATGGCTCAATCACGTCAACCCTTACACCGGCCTCGCATGGAAGGATGACCCGGCCCTCCTTTCCATATGCCCGCTGAATGAGGACAGCATCTTTTGCGCCTGGGGAGGGGTGGCGAAGCCCTTCTATCTCAAGCGATTCGATGAGTGGAAAAAGGAAAAGGGGCTTGCAAGCACCGGAAGCGATCTGGGTAAGGATCCGATCTTTGCGCAATTCCTGCTTGAAGTAAAGATGGAGTCAAATCGCAAGATTGAAAAGTTCCTCCGCGAACTCGGGGTGAAGGCCATGATTACCGGCAGCAACTGGTGGGATACCATGGGCCAGACATTCACACGCGACCAGTTTGATCTTGTTGACAACCACCAGTATTCAGACCATCCACAACCCCACTGGTTGCCCTCTAAGTACAATCAGGGAAGTAATCTGAAGTCGCATTACACTTACATGACGCCGATCTTCATGGCTTCCACAAGGGTATTCGGAAAGCCCTTCACCGTATCGGAATACAATTACTGCGCGCCCAATCAATACCGCGCCGAAGGTGGCGCGTTGATGGGTGCCTATGCTTCGTTGCAGGATTGGGACGGCCTCTTCCGCTTTGCCTGGTCCCATGACTCTAAACGCGTGGAAGCCGGAGTCCGCATGAGCGGTTTTGACATGAGTTCCGATCCGATCAGCCAGCTTTCAGAGCGCCAGATCGTCCTCATGTTCCGCCGCGGCGATGTCGCTTCGGGAACGAAGAAATATGTGTACGGCGTGACGATGAAAGACGCGACAAAGCAGGGCGTGGGCGACATGTGGGGCAAGGGGATCTTCCCCCACCCATTCAACGCCATGGCGCTTGTCTCCCAGACCGGGTCTCAGATCGTTGAAGGGGAGCGGAAAGTCACAGGCACCTTTGACGGGGTCGTCGCCAATGACGATGCGGTAACCGAGGCGAACTGCGGTGGCAATGCAAAGATGAAACTTGCTGACCTGCCGAAAGTCGGCGGCGAGGTCGTCTCCGACACGGGGCAAATCAGATTCAATAAGGACAAGGGATATATTAAAGTCGCGTCGCCGAAGACCGAGTGCATCGCCTCCATGAAGGGGCAGAACCTTACGGCGGATAATCTGTCGATATCGGATAACAACTCTTTCTGCTCCGTCTCCGCTTCCTCGATGGATGCGGGCAATCTGGCCGATAGCGGGCGGGTTCTGATCCTACATCTCACCAATGTTCTTAACAGCGGGGAGAAATTTACCTCCAAGAGCATGACAACCCTGACTGGGCTGGGCGACCTGCCTTATATTGTCAGCGCAGGCTCGGTCAAGATCGGTCTGAAAAATACAAATGCGGGGATGAAGCTTTACGCGTGTGATACTTCGGGCAAAAGAATCGGCGAGATAAAGACAGCTTACGCGGACGGGGTTTACCAGTTTACGGCTGAAATCTCGTCCGGGAACCGCGCCATGGTGTATGAACTTGTGAAGGAATAAAAGGGAGCGTGGTTGCAGGAGGCAATATGAGTTGTAGTCAGGCATACGGGTGCTATAAGCTCGGTCATTGCATCTCAGAAAGGAGAGGCAGGGGGTTTACTCTGGTGGAGTTGCTTGTGGTTATGGCAATTGTAACCATCCTCGCCAGTCTGCTTATGCCGGCTTTGAAAAAAGCCCTTGATGCAGCCAAGACCATACGGTGTCTGGCCAATGAGAAGCAGATAGGTGTTGCGATGTTCATGTATGCCGATAACAATGATGCTTATTTGCCAAATCTGGGAGCCTGGGGGCCATCAGTTTATTTCACCGACAACTGGTGGCAGGTGCACGTATCCGAATATACCTCGGTTAAAATACCCAACGGTTCTTCGGGAATTAGGGGAACAATTTTCGAGTGCCCAAACTACAAACTTACGCAGAATGCCAGCGGAGTTAAAAACGGATGGATCGGAAATTGTTACGCTACAGACACTCGGATCGCGTGGATAGGAACGAAAGTGACATTCGCGCGCCTGCCGAGGATCTCGAAAACCGGCAGAACCCCGCTTGTGGGGGACGCGGGAATTTATGGCGGCCATTACGGGTTGGGCGACCAGTACGACAGCAGCTATTATTCAATAAGGCACGAAGGAATGACGAAAATCTGTGTGCTCTTCGTGGATGGTCATGGCACAACACTACCGGAAATAATTTTCAGGGACAAGAAGAAGACTTTATTTACGGCGTATAAAGATTAGAATAATAATAGGTGTCTGCCCTGTGCGGATGGGTTGGCTGAAAATGTCATGAGACGGTACTTATTACACTGGAGAATTTCGATGAAAGCATGGTTTGTTGCTGTGGCAATCCTCTTTGTTGCAACGTCCGGTCTCGCCGGAGATAAGGTTGTGTGGGACGGGGAGAAGGTTGGGAAGAACAAGAATTGGGCAAACGGCGGGACGATTGAGATCGCCGACGGCGAGGCGAAGATCAACCTGACCGAAGCCGAGTGGTGCGGTGCGGGGGTGAACTGGGAAGGCTATTGGCCGGAAGACGCGGGGGTCGACCTCGACAAATACAAATACGTCCATATCTGGCTCAAGGTCAAGGGCCGGGGTGATGTGCAGTTGATGTTCGAGGATAACAAGCATACCAAGAGCGCAGCGGTCAACATCACCGAATTTACCAAAAAGAATAAGCTGCCGGAGAAGATGACGAAGGTGGTTATCCCGACGGAGAAACTCAAGGGCGAGGGCAGCAAGCTTGCCAGCGGTGTTGTCTGGGAGTTTATCATTTGTGCATGGTCGAAGGACAAGAAAGATATAACCGTCACGGTCGACAAACTTGCATTTTCGGATAGCAAGAAATAGGCGCGAGCTTTCTTTTACCGGGACAGTTGTCTGCCAATAATCTGATTGCGATTAACATTCGTAAATAAAAGCCAGCCGGAGCGTTTGCCCCGGCTGGCTTATTATTTATGCTTTTTCGCTAAGACGAACATGGGTTCTTTATGGGGGGCAGCCGTTCGTATCTGCCGATTGTTAGGTGAAATCGCCCTCGGTTTTTACCAGACAGTCGCTCTCTCCTTACCAATGTCCTCAAGATCGCTTGCGTGACAGTAGTATTTGAGACTTCCCTCGAAAACACCATTGCTGGCGGAAAATACCAGATTGAGATGATAAGGCTCTTCGTAAGGATAGCGTTTTATCTCTATGCCAATTGTATTCATGTTACTTTGTCAACCTTATCTGTGTGTGCACTGCTCATGCCACCGACGACAAAAAACTGCGTAGTATGGTTGCGTTCTGGATCAGGGTGTTATGCCATGCCTTCGCCTGTTCGGCGTTCCGGAGGTCCTGCCAGTGGGCGAAAAGATTGGCATGTTCGCCCAGGGGGAGGCGGCCGGGTTGCGGGTGGATCTCAAGCATGAAAGAGCAGCGTTCCAGCGGCGCGGCCGCGGCGACAGTCTCGGCAAACTGCCGCAATCCGTCCACACTATAACAGCCCGACACGATTCTCCGTCCCTCCCACTCGAAGGGCAAGCAAATCTGCTGGAGGAAAGAAAGGTGGTCGTTGACCCCATAGAGACTGAGCGTAGAAAGCGGGTGGCCGTCATGGATATGGAAGTGGATCGGCTGTTCCCGGCGCACAACCCTTCCGATCAGAGCCAGCGACTCGGCGCGCGCCTCGGCGGTCACGCGCTGGATATGCGGCATAATTTCAATAAGTTGCTCCCGATCTGCGAGAAGGGAGCGCGCGTCAGTCGTAATCCCCAGTTCGGAGAGCCGGGTATGACAGAATTGAATGGCGAGATGGGAGATGTCGAGGCAGATTCCTATATTATTCATCGGCAGGATCATCTGTGCGAGCTCCTCGGTTTCGGCGAAAGCCAGTTGCCCTGAATTTTCGACGAAAAGGCGCGGTGCCTCCGGGATATCCGCCAGTGTTTTATTCATTGATTCCAGCGCTGCCTGCGTTGCTGACGGTTCGTGTGTGAATGCGGGGCGGTCATGTATGATAAATCCCGAAAGTTGCCCCGCTGCCAAGCTGGCGTATTCGGTGATCTGCCGGCGGTCTTCTTCCTCAAGGATATTGAGGGAGCGGGGAAGATGGGCGGTGCAGACAGCCTCGCCGGGGCGGTAATTGAGCAGCGACTGCAGATGGGCAGTTGATCCAGGATAGAACTCGGCACCCAGGCCAGCATCGAGCAACCGTTCCCGCGCCAGAGCCAGCAGGGCGTCGTCGCCGGGAATCTCTTCGCGTTGTCCGAAAATTGCCATCACCGTCGGGGTGGTCTCTGGCGCTGACATGGCTGCATATCCTTCCATTAATTATTAGTCTGACTCATAGACGCTCACTCGACGGAGATGCCTTGCTGGGCGCGTGACTGAACGATGTATAGGCGTTCTCCGGCGTATACCCCCTCGATATCCTGCGGCCTGCCCAGTTGCGTTTCGAGGAATACTGCGAGTTGCGCCAGTTCGCGTCCGATCTTCTCAATATGCGATGGTGTGCTGGATATCTGTTCGTTGCTGTAGGTCAGGCGCCGCTTCCCTCCTTGGGGGCCAAGTGCGAAAGACAAATCGGCGCATCGTACAACCTCGACCGTTTCCGTCTGGCGGTTGCAGAGAATGCGGCAAGGCGAACCAGGCACGCAGGCCGAGGCAAGTATCTCGCCAAAGCCAACCGCGAGTTCGGCGCAGGCGAGGTTCTGGTTCCCGGTCGTCGGATCGACAGTGTGCATGATAAATGATATGTCGGGCTGGATCGTCTCCTGCACCAGCACCGCCATGCGAATGGCGCTTTGCGGTACTCCGGCCTGCCGTCTGCTCTGGTAGGCGCGAAGTGTCCAGAGCGAGCCCCATACTTGCCGAATGGCTGTGGAGATTCCGTCGCGGTCAACGTCAATCACAGAGTCATACAGGCCTGCGCCGGAAAGCTCTTCCAGATCTTCTCCGTTCGCACTGGAGCGTACGGCAATCTTTGCGCCTGCCGGGAGAGTATCGGCAATCTCCTGAATCAGGCTCTCAGGAATCTGAATCTCGGTTATGGATGTACGTAGCTCTTCCAGTATATCCGGTGGCGAAACGCTCTCCTCTGCTTTGCTAATTAACGTTTCGATTCTGGCTTTCAGTTCCGGCGTCTGTGCAAGGCACCACTCCATAACCCCGAAAGGAACTACCGCTCCGCGCGGAGCAGCAAAGAGACCGTTCGAGGTTTCGGCAAGGCGCAGCAGGGCACCTGCGCCGGTAGCTTTGGCTCCACAGGTTTCTCGCGTAGCGTCGCTCAGAGTAACCAGCTTTGCGCTGCTTGCCATGGTTACATCCGGAATTACGATAGCTGCTTGCGGGGCGGCCGGAAGTTCGTCGGCGGGTTCGGACGCCGGAGAGAGATCCATCGTCTCGGCTCCGAGAGTAAGCTGCATATGCTGCCCTGCATGGTTTGCGAGCTTGGCAAAGGTCTGGCGCTCGGTGCAGACGACAAAAGGAATTCCTGCCTGTCGCGCCCGCACGCCCAGATGGGAAAGATGGGGGAGGGGATGGGCGAGCATGATGCCGCGAACTGCGGAAGGGATTTCCTCATCCCCTTCGGCGTGGTCAAGCAGTGCGAGCAGGGGCGTGCTGCCGTCTGCGTCCTCCAATTGTTCAAGCTTTCTAACCGTGCCGCACGCGGTTCCCGGCACCACCGTCTCCCACGGAGAAAGCCCGAGCTGATCGCGAATTGTTTCCAAGCCAAACTCGGCAAGTTTAGCGAGCTGGAATACAAGATTACTGCGGATCACGCCTTCGCCAAAGACATCAATCGCGTGACGCTGTACTCCCAAAGCTTCGCCCAGCCGAATCGCGCGACGGGGAAGTAGATCCAGCACGCGGTCGCAATAGGCCTGCGCGACCCGCGCCGTGCGTTCAAGGCTGGCCTTTATCCGCAACAGGTGAAAGTGGTCGCCCGCATTGAACCCGTTCTGCCACGCCTCCAGCTCTTGCATTACGGCATGGCACTCGTCGGGGGCAATGCCGCTCTGGGCGGTGTTGGCGAGGGCGTCCCGAAGAAGGGCGAAGAATGGTGACCAGAATTCGTGTGTCGTCTTAGGAAGATTGTTGATTGCTTCGCTCAACAGGGCAAAGGCGAGATCCTCCAACCCGATCTCGGAGATGCGCAGCTGGGAGCGGTGCGCCGCGGATACATCGTCGGTTTTCCCCGCGAGTGCTGTAACCTCTCCGCAAAGGCAACTCCTGAGGGCGCTAAGGCTGTCGAGTTGAACCACCGGGTTGGTGCCGTGCCGGGTTGAGAGAAACTTGGTGATCGCGGCGCGTGTATCGGCTCCGGTTTCGTCTGTGATGGCTTCCAGTCGGCCGCTTAATTCTGTGGCGTTGAAAAACTCAAGCAGCTCGCCATGGAAGATTCGGAACTGTTCGACAAAATCTGGTGAGGAGTCTGCATCGGCGCTGGTGATCCGCTCCAGAATGCGGCGCGAAGTTTCCAGATCCTCCGGCCCGGCGCAGCGGTGCAGCTTGTTCTGCAGGTCGTGCTTGATCTCCAGTTTAAGCTCTTTCGGTATATCGTTGCGGTGGGCGATATCGCGGATCCTTGTCAGCGGTTCGCTGCGACGGAAAGCTTGCCCGTGCGCCGGGAGCATCGGATAGATGCGGCGCACAAGCCATGCAGTATCATCCGACGTGACCTTTTCGAGTGCGGCCTCAATCTCGGCTGCGGCCTTGGCGTGGTGGCACGGCCGGTAATGTCCGCCTTCTTCGCTGCAGGTGATCTGCCCTGAGTTTAAAAACGTAAGATATATCGCGAGCGTCGCCAGATGATCGGGCGTAATCTCGAACGTCGGGTCAGTCAGACAGTCCTGCACCCACTGCAGTTTTCGTAGCCAGCTTTTCCGCTCGCCGTCAGCCCGTACCAGATCGGTTTCAAATTCGTCCAACGACCCCGCTTCGGCGCGAAGAGCCGGAGATGAAACAGGGGCCGGTTCTGGCGAAGCGGGAATCTGGGGTGCAATGTTTTCCGATTCAGGTTTAGGAACAACCGGAGCCGCTGCTGTCAGTGGTGGTTGGTGGAGGATGCGCCGGATCTTGTCGGCTGCCTGAGCGAGAAGCTCCGGCGGGTTGGGCCACTGCTCAAGGATGGCCGCGGCATCTACATTCCTGGCCTGCAGACGATCAAAGAGCAGGACAACCCCCGCATCATTCTTCTCGGCAGGGCCGGTGAAGAGGGGGAGATGGGTGTCGGCGTCGCCGTAGTTTTCGTGCAGGTGCAGGTGAATGATCCTGACCTCGGCCGCGATTCTGTTCAGAAAGCCGATATAATCGTTGCGGGTGGAGGCGCAAAGGTTGGCGTGGCCGATGTCGAGGCAAAGGCCGACGTGTTCCGTCGGTATGGGCAGCGCGGAAATGGCGGCAAAGATCTCATTGACGTCGTCGGGGGAAACTTGCGGCGTATTCTCTAGCGACAACAGCAGCCCCGCTTCGCCAGATGCAGCGATGACAGGCGCCAGCCTCTCAGCATAACGCTCCGGCCCGTCTTCGGCGTAGAGATGCAGATTGACGAGAACCGCGCCGATATCACTGGCGAACGCCACGCTTTCAAGAAGCAGGGCCGGCCCTTCTTCGTTGAGGGGGTTCGCCTGCCATGGTGCATGCACCGTCATCGTCAGATTGCTTCCAGCCTTGCGGATCGCGTTTCGAGCCTCCGCGTCGAGATCCTGCTCTGCCCAACCGAAGGAGTTGCCGCTGCTGTCGGTCTTCTTGTCTGAAAACCATTCGAAGGCTTCGAAACCGTGACTAAGGGCGAAGGTGAAGGGTTCGTCCATGCTTGCAGCGTATGCGGCTGTCTGGTTTCCGATTTTTATTTTCTTGCGCTCCCCTTGCCCAAGCCGACCTGCGCCCGGGATTGAAGCAAATAGATTTCCTCACCGTGGACGGCGCCCTCGATGTCCTGAGGCGAGCCGCACGCGTCTTCGACCGCCTGTGCGAGCTCCGCAAGTCGTCGTATAAGGTTGCCCCGGAAATTCGCGTCCCACACCAGTGGCTCGTCGCTGTAGTCGAGAACCTGTTCTTTCGGCTCCTCGGCCAGGATGCTGTCATACAACCCGGCACCGGCAAAGTCTTCCAGATCCTCGCCGTTGGAGTCGGAGCGGAAGATTACGCCGCTGCCGTAGAGGCCGATGCTCTTGCCGGGATATGCGAGAAGTTGCTGTTCTCCTCCCGTTCTGGAAATCAGGCAACCGAGGGCGCGACCTGGATAGTTCCCCACCAGCGTCTCTCCAAGCCCCAGAACCACTTCGATCAGAATCTGATTAGGGTCTCCATTTATCGGATTGACGGTATGGATGACGAAAGCGTAATCAGCCTCCACCACCTCCTGAACCAGGACAGCCATCATGAGGTCGTCGTGCGGAATTCCAAGTGCGCGTCGGGAATAAAAGGCGCGGTCGCTCCATTTGCTGGCCCAGACCTCCTGTATGCGAGACCATGCGGTTTCCCACGCCACGACGGGGAGCCCGCTGCGCTGCCATGCAGCGCCGAAAGCTTCCGAGAATGCCTCCGGTGGGCGCAGTGTTAGCAGGGTCTCGCGCATTGCTGCCAGAGTCGCTTCCGGTTCCGATTCAAGCTTATTCTGGAGATCCTGTATGCGCCCTCGCACCTCCGCATTAATCGCGTCAGCCAATACCGCCTCGGATGCGCCGAAGGGAATGGCCATCGAAGCGGGGAAGCGTATCCAGTCTGGTAGGCGGCCGTGCAGTTGTGCCAGATTGTTCGACTTACCGCCAAGGATTTCCCTGTTGAACTCTTCCGCGTTAACCGCCCATTTTGTAAATGAACGCCGGTGAAGGCGAAGCGATGTTGGTGCAGGCTTTTCAGCATCATTACTTGCAACTTCGAGAGGCTTATCAGAGATTTCAATATCACCTGAAGGCGAGAGTTGCAGCGCGAGATGCGCTCCGGCTCTGCCCTTGAGTTCCTCGTATAGTTCGCGGTCATAACAAGTGGCGAGAAGCACGTGGGCGTTGCGCGCCCTGACCGCCACATGGGAGACGATGCCGGGGCAATCGGCGGTGATGATA
>JAFGWW010000196.1 GCA_016936955.1 Planctomycetota bacterium
CATCCACCACAACAGCCTCCGTTCCGGCAAGCCCTATATCAAGGTAAACTGCGCCGCCCTGCCCGAGACGATTCTCGAGGCCGAGCTCTTCGGTTATGAGAAAGGCGCATTCACCGGCGCTATCGCCCAGAAAAAAGGCCGCTTCGAGATCGCCCGCGGCGGCACCATCTTCCTTGACGAAGTCGGCGACTTTTCTCCAGCCACGCAGGTAAAACTTTTGCGCGTTATTCAGGAACGCGAGTTCGAGCGCATCGGCAGCACCGATACCATCCGCGCCGATATCCGCATCATAGCCGCCACCAACCGTAATCTTGAAGAGGCGGTTGCGACGGGCGAGTTCAGGGAAGACCTTTATTACAGGCTCAACGTCTTCCCGATCCATATCCCGCCCCTGCGCGAGAGAAAGAGCGATATCCTGCTTCTGGCCGACCACTTCGTCCATAAGTATTCCGAGCAGAACCACAAGGAGATCCGCCGCATCAGCACCCCCGCCATCGACATGCTGATGAGCTACCACTGGCCCGGCAACGTCCGCGAGCTGGAGAACTGCATCGAGCGCGCCGTCCTCCTCACCGGCGACCAGGTTATCCACGGCCACCATCTTCCGCCCACCCTCCAGACCGGCGAGGGCAGCGGCACCGCCCCGCGCGGCACTCTCGAGGAAGCGATCGAGAATGTGGAGCGCGAAATGATTGTGGAGGCGCTGAAAAACATGCGCGGCAACTGCGCAAAAGCCGCCCGCGCCCTCGGTATTACCGAACGGATCATGGGCCTGCGCCTAGCCAAATACGATATAGAATACAAACGCTTCCGCCGCGTCGGCGTCTCGGATCTGATGATGTAACACTTAATCGGCAAACACGGTTCCCGCCCCGGTGATGCATCACCGGGGTTTTTTGTATACATGAATGATGTCAGGTGCCGCTCATCCGATGCAATCCTGCAATGCAATATGCAAGTTGCAGCGCAAGATAAAATAGCCATCCTTCATCCGGATTGGCTCTCCCCCAAAGCGCATTTTTTCTTGTCTGCGATTCTCCGGTTAAAAATATTCATACTGCTTGGCCTGTCTTTTCCGCGTTTTTCTGCAGGAATATACTTGTTCCACAGCGGATGCATTTTCATTCCTCCTCCTTTCAACCTTTGGCACGGCGGTTGTCTGTTAGGCATTCATTAGTTAAATGCTTTTACTGAATGCAATCGTTTTGAAAGGAGAAATATCATGTTGAAGTATGTTGGTCTGTTTGTATTTGGGGCTTTTGTTCTTGTCGGTGCGGGATGCGATGAGCAGTCGATGACAAAGGCCGAAAGGCTGAGTTATGTAAAGCGGGTGCTTGCCGATTATGAATCGGAAGACGATTCCAGTCGTTATGCTGACGAGATCGAGAAGTACCGGCAGGAGCTCAGCAAGCTCGAAACCGGGAAATAATCCGCGGCGTTACAAATAAACCCCGGCTTTGCGGCCGGGGTTTTGTAATGCTTATACTGAAGGCGACGCGCGCAGATTTAGATCGCCATGATCTCTTCGGTCTTCTTCTTTACTTCCGTGTCGATGCTGCCTTCGTATTGTTTGACCACATTCTGGACGTCGTCCTTGAGGCGCTTGAGATCGTCCTCGGTGAGAACCTTCTGTTTCTTGAGGTCTTCAAGTCCCTTGAGGCCGTCGCGGCGCGAGTTGCGGATCGAGATCTTGGCGTCTTCGCCCTTGGCCTTGACCTCGTTGGCGAGCTGCTTGCGCCGGTCTTCGGTGAGGGGCGGGAAGGTGAGGCGGATAAGCTTGCCGTCGTTGGATGGGGTTACGCCAAGGTCGCTGGCAAGAAGCGCCTTCTCGATATCCTTGAGCAGGCCCATGTCGAAAGGCTTGACCATAAGCTGCCTCGCTTCGGGAACAGAGATGGTGCCAACCTGTTTGAGCGGCATCTCCGAACCGTAGGCGCTGACCTTGATATTTTCGATGAGGGCGGGGGTGGCGCGGCCCGTGCGGACCATGCGGAACTCCTTCTGAAGGTGGCTGACCGCCTTCTCCATGCCTTCCTCAATAGACATCATAATCTCGTCTGCTGACATTTTTGAATCTCCTGTTTATTTAAGTATCCTGTTAAGGAACAAGTATGGGAAAACCGGCTCGTAATTCAACTTTTTTGCGAGACTAAAGTATTTGTCCTTCTGCTCGGGGAAGCGGAGCCCCAAGGCGGTGAGGTATACGCGCTTGTCGCCAGGCATGACCGGAACCATGGCAACCGCCTCGGGCGAGGGCGCGGAATCGGCAAGCAGCATGCTTGCAAGCCTGCGCGTATCCATGGTGTCGCCCGCCCCTTTTTCGTCGATTCCGGCGAGCTGCTTCTCCGCCTTATCCTTCATTCCCGCGTCGGCGAAAGCGATATAAAGCAGGGCGCGGTTGCGCGCCGTGTCGCCCGTCTTTATCAGGTCGCCCTCGGCTTCCTCATACTTGCCGGTGGCGAAGTGGGCGGTAAAGGCGAGGTTGATGTTGGTCTCGATCGTGTGGCGGGCGTAATTGTCGAGGTCGCCCTTCGCGTAATAATAGGCCGAGAGCATGAGGTTGTTCACAAACTTCAGCGTCTTTTCATCAAAGCCCTGCGGGTTGTCTCTGGTGAAGATATCAATAAGCTGTTTCGATTCCTTCGAGCCCCCCGTAAGCACGATATGGCTGCTGATAAGGCCGAAGTCGCCGGGGTTGCTTTTGCGCTGTTCGAGGTTGCGGGCAAGCAGCTCCTTTTTCATGCCCGAGGCGAGCATGGCCTGCCATTCGTTGTCGAGAAAACTTTTCTCCTGCGGCTTGAGCTTTACCGCCTTGCTTGCAAGGCCGAGAGCTGCGGGGAAATTTCCCGCCGCCAGTTCAGCGAAGGCGAGGGCGTTGGTGGCGTAGGGGTGGTTTTCCTTGGGGCCGTTGGCTTTGCGGAAAAGCTCGCGCGATTTTTGCGGGTCTTCCGTGACGCGGCCCAGCAGGTACGTGAGGTCGGCGTTGCCTGGTTCCTTCTCAAGAAGTTTCGCGTACTCCCCTTCGAGGTCGTGGGCGGGATCGCTCTTCTCCACCAGGCTCTGGTAGTTCCTGTGCCACGGGATAAGCACCGGCCGCCTGCCGAGGCCGCTCTTGAGCAGTTCGAGATACTCGCTGGCCTGCAGATAATAACCCGCCTCATCCAGCATGTCCTCCGCTTCGGGGTTGGCCGTGATGCGTGTGCGGATGAAATTCTTGACCGCTTCATTTCCCTTCTGGCTCTCCATGAGGGATATCTCGCTGTAGGTGTCGAGGTCGTGGAGAAGGGTCAGGTTGGTGCGCCATTCGAGATCTTTCTCGATGCTGATCTCCTTGGGCGCGGTGCGGAAGGGGTAGTCGATGTCGTCGAAAATATATGACTGCTGCCCGAGGTAATACCGGTAAGTGGGGCTGGCGTTGCCGGAGTAGGAGCTGCTTGCATAGGGGATTTTCTGGAAGAGCAGGAACGCGGTGGCGTCGGGGTTGATTACATATATGCCGTCATTGAACGGGCGGGTCCAGAATGAGGTGCTGATGGTGAAAGATCCTTCCTTGAGCGCGAAGGGGTTATTTTGGGGGAAGGAGTACGTGACTACGCCTTCGGGGCAGGTGATCTTCAGCTGGGATGAAGGGTTGAGCACCCGCTCGCTGCCGTTGATGATTACTGAATAAGTCTTGCCGATGCCGTTGACGAGATATACGGGATGGTTGTTGCCTTTGTATATGGCGATGCCGAGATAGACCACCGCGATCAGGACTATCACCGCAACCCAGGCTAGCTTGTCCGTGTATTTGGCGAGGTTGCGTTTCCGGAAGGGGGAGGCGGCGGTAAGCTCTTTCGGCATGCGCTCGGCGGAGAAGGAGAAGACCTTGCGCCACGATTCGTCCGTGCTTAGTGAGGGGAAAGTCATGGCGCATTTCTGCAGCAACTCGAGGGCTTTCTCGTGTTTCTCCTCCCGCTGGTACCCGCGAACAACCTCAAGCAGCAGGCTCGCCTTGACGCGGAGCTTCTTCTCTATTATGTGGGAGAGCTTTTCCAGCGCCTCGTCGGTGCGGTCTTTTCTGAGAAGAAAGGTGGCGTAACACTCGCTCACGTACTGGTTAGGGGTGTCGGCGAGAGAGCCGACGTAAAGGCTCTCGGCTTCGTCGTCGCGGCCGAGGTCGGAGTAGGCCCCGGCGAGGGTGGCGAGGATTTTCGGATCGTCCGCCATCACCTGCCGCACCCCTTCGGCGAGCAGGTTGAGGCTCTCGATGTCGTTGTCCCGGCTCGCGGCG
>JAFGWW010000023.1 GCA_016936955.1 Planctomycetota bacterium
AACGCCCTTGCCTTCGGTCTGCTGGAGAAGAAGCTCAAGATCCTTGAGGTCATGGCCGGAGACGCAGATCGCCTTGCCAGCCACGGGGGTAACGCGCACGCTGGTCGGTTCGGGATGGCCATAAACGCCGGTGTTGGCCTGATCGAGCATGCCCATTACCGTAAGGTTGATCTCGCCGACCTTCATCGCCATAGCCACAAGCGAATCGACATCGGCCGGATTGCCGGCGAGGAAATCGAGAGCCTCATGAATAAAGGCGTAAACCTCATCCTTCTCGACCCCGAGAACGCAGGCGTGGTCGACATAGGCGGCCATGCCTTTGAGGCCGTAAGTGATAAGTTCCTGCAGACCGGTGACGTCAGCGCCGAGAGCCTCGGTGCGCTTGGCGATACCAATCGCCTGCCCCTGGGTTACAAGGCCGGCCATGTCGGCTGCGGGCTCTGCCATGCCGTCGCCCGCAAGCGTCTCACCACCGGTTGCGCTCTTTAGGGATTCACGGATCTTCGCGCCACGGCGGATTATTTTCTCAATACGGACGGGATCGAAGTCTACGTTTGTCACAGTGGAGAAGAGGGCTTCAACCACAAAATGATCCGCATCGGTTGTCGACGCTCCGGCCTTGCGCGCGCGAAGAGCGTACTGGCTTACGCCCTCGGCGATATGGACAAGAAGGTCTTGCAGTGCCGCCGTTTCCGGAGACTTCCCGCACACACCGCTAACGGTACACCCACAACCCTTGGCCGTCTGTTCACACTGATAACAAAACATACTCATTTCTCTCTCCTTCATTAGCGAATAGTTATTTCGCAAAATCCCCAGCCCAAGGTTTACTCCAAAATTTCACCGCTGATACTGACGGTTACGTCTCTTATTTCGATATCCGATCCGGACTCGTCCTTCGCCCTTGCAACAATCCGGCCGAGGCCGCTGCAGCATGGGACTTCCATATGAACAATGGTAAGGCTCTTCATGCCGCTCTGGGTGAGCATTACCTTCAGCTTTTCAACATAGGGTTCGGCCTCGTCCAGTTTCGGACAAGCCACCAGCACCGGCCTCCCTCCCGCGAGAAAACGCTTGTGAAAATCCGCGTAAGCGAAAGGCACGCAGTCGGCAACTAGAAGCACGTCAGCCCCCTGCAGGAAGGGAGCGCTCGGCGGGACCAGGGTAAGCTGCACCGGCCAGTGCGTGAGCTGCGAAGGCGTTTCCTCATTCGAGGTAGGGGCGGGCGAGGACGCCTGCATTTTTCTGAGCATTGATCCCGGACAACCACCAGCCGGGGCGGCTGGCTTGAGCTGCCGCATCATCGAACCCGGGCATCCTGAATGACCATGCGAGGGAGCCGCTTTGGCTTCGTCCGCACCAGCCATATGTTTTTTGACCGCCTCTTCATCGAAGTCGTCCGCCTCGCGCTCTTCGATGGTAAGCGCCCCGGTGGGGCACTCGCCTATACAAGCCCCGAGGCCGTCGCAGAAGCTGTCCTTGACCAGCTTCGCCTTGCCGTCAACAATCTGCAAAGCACCTTCTGCGCAGTTCACAATACACTCGCCGCAGCCGTTGCAGAGATCCTCATCTATCTTTATTATCTTGCGGAGCTTCTTCATGATGTCTTATGCCTCTCGGAAAATTACCCGCAGCGCCTCCCTCAAGGCACAGGGCAAAAAAAAAGAGTGGGGCGCCAAATGCGCGGCACCCCACATGGGGGGGTATCGTATTAGTGGCCGAAGACCATTTTCTTGACGTCGACGCCCTCAATGCCTTCAATCTTCGCGATCATGTCGTTTGCTTTCGCCTCCCCACCGATGAACTCGATCAGGAGAAGGCCTACGGGTGAGCAGCTTTCAGGGCTTACTTCGTGAAGCCCGAGGCGGGTCTTGATATTGCATCCAAATTCACTGAGAATTTTCTGAACCTCCGGAACATTTTTGAGCCTGTCGGTAATGTGAACGCCAAGGATAACATGATCGTCCTGCATTAAATTCCTCCTTCTGAAAAATCGGAACCCTGTCAGGCCCCTTCCCTTTTATGATCATGACCGCATTCGCAATTGTTCCACTCTCCGCTGTCTATATGCCGCTGCTTTTCCCGCTCGGCATGGAGGCGTATCCTGTACGCACAGTCCCTGATGACACCATATAGAACAACGCAGCTGTCGTCGGTGGCTGAGGCCTCCCCTTCGTCTGCAAGGATGGTAAGCTTGTTGGCAAAATCAAGGGCTGCCGCGATATGTTGCCTGCACCTGCTCATCTGCCATACCTCCGGAAGTCAAATCCTGTTGTGAAAATCAAATACTCTCGTCCACCCAGGCGAGTAACTCGTCCTTGGAGCACGCCCCGACCCTCCTGCCCGCTTCGGAGCCGCCCTTGAACAGGATAAGGCACGGGATCGAGGTTATGCCAAAACGCGATGCAAGTTCAGGATCGTTCTCGGTGTTTACCTTGCCGAACACAACCTTTCCCGCACGCTCGCCAGCCGCTTCATCAAGAACCGGAGACATCATCTTGCAGGGCATGCACCAATCGGCGAAGAAATCCAGCAGCACCGGAAGTTCGCTCTTAACAACATCAGCATCAAAACTCGCCGCAGTAACCTCCATCGCGCTAGACATTCTGGCTCTCCTTTGATATTCCGACCCGGTGGCCGCTAAGAGATACTTATGCTCTTCACAACACATTAGTGAGACACATTAATATCTTCCTCATGATAAACGCAATGCCTGTGCCACCACTTCAATGAAGGCGAAAAAACGCGTCAATTCCACGTAACGAGCTGGCATCAATGCTATTACAAGAAAAAGTCAATTTCAGCGCTGCTGTCTCACCATTTTCCACCCCCGTCTTTCCTTGGGCATTGAGACACAGGTAACGAGCCTATAATCCGAGCAATCGCTTAATGATACACATCCGCGATTTCCCACATAAAGCTGTCCCCCCATCGCTAACAAACTTTTAACCTGAAACAAATTGTGATTAGCATATAATGCCAACCTCTAAACAAAGAACGGAGACAGGGAATCAGGATGGACAGATCAAAAAAAATTGCAGCGGAGTTTCTGGGAACATTTATCCTCGTCTTCGCCGGCGCGGGAGCGATTGTAGTAAACGCGCGCACCGGGGGCGAGTTGGGGCACGTCGGGATATGTCTGGTCTTCGGGCTAGTGGTGATGGCGCTGATCTATTCTATCGGCAACGTTTCCGGCGCGCATATCAACCCCGCCGTCTCGATAGGCTTTGTAATGGCGAGAAAGTTTCCTGTATCGGAAGCGGTTGGCTATATAACCGCGCAATTTACGGGAAGCCTCTGCGCAAGCTACTGCCTTTACGCGCTCCTCGGCAACCACGCACACATGGGCGCAACCCTGCCCGCACCGGACATATCGTGGCAGCAGGCTTTCGCTTTCGAGACGATCCTCACTTTTATTCTCATGTTCGTTATTCTTAATGTCTCGACCGGAGCCATGGAAAAAGGCATAATGGCAGGCATCGCAATCGGCGGGACGGTGGCGCTTGAAGCTCTCGTGGCGGGCCCCATATGCGGAGCGTCCATGAACCCCGCCCGCTCCCTCGGCCCCGCCGTCGCGAGTGGAGTAACACAACATATATGGATATACCTCATTGCCCCCGTGCTCGGAGCCGTACTCGCCGCCCCGACATGCAAGCTGATTCAGGGGCGGGAATGTTGCGCATCATGCAAAGGAGACAGCAATGGATAAAAAACTGAAGGTGCTCTTCCTCTGCACCGGAAAC
>JAFGWW010000197.1 GCA_016936955.1 Planctomycetota bacterium
CACGGTGGAGATCGTGGTACCCAGCACCGCGAAGGCGCTGTCGGCGAGTCCCGCCACGTCGATGCTGGAGTCGGGGACGCCGTCACCATCTGCATCGACGGCCATGGCGAAGGTGCCTACTCCGTAGGTTGCGATAGCGGCACCGACCACAAACCCCGTCTTGTTGATTTTGCTGCCGATCCCATACACGGCAGATTTGACCTTGGTGAGCATTCTGTTTCCTTTCATTACTTGGGTTTCAAAAAATATAAAAAAACGGTTTTTCCAACACGCTAGCGTTTGCTTCTTTCAATTACCCAGTCGGGTGCCTGATCTTCCCACCCGTCTCTATCTTTGAATTGCATCCAATATTCGTATTCCCCATCGTCGGTGTAGATGAATGGCCCTTTTGTTCCTTCTCTGGCGCACAGGATCGCGAAGCTTATTCCCCTTAGCGCGAAGTACGCGGCTGTCATCCCTATTACGTATGGGAATATGGTTCCGATTACATTGCCAACCATGTTGAAGGCCGAATCGGCAAGGCCTGATATATCAACTGATGTTGTTGGCATTGATGATGCTGGCATCTGATTAACCTTTTGTCTTCGGGTTCGCGATATCAGTGATCAGCCTGTATGTCATTCCCATAAACCAACCGAATATGTGTATGGCAAACGCGGCATACAGGCCGTCAATGATAAGGTCTAGCATTAGGCGGTCGCCTTCGCCTTCTTGATCTTGCCGTCCAGAACGAGGATGCGATCCGGGATCTTGCGATACTTGACAGCCTGATCCTTATCACTCCAATACGGACGGGATACCGCATGGAGATCGGCCACAAGCTCAACGCTATCACCGGGAACGCAATTGTTCATTACGGTCTGGTCGGTGAAAAAGACGGCATGCCCTGCGGCTTTGCATCTGTGGCTGCTGCGTTCCTTGGCGAACTTGGGATTTGAGGAATGCGCTACGTTGACCACGGGCAGAACGGTATCGGGAATATTGCTTTCGGATTCCGATATGGTGACGTAGAACATGCCGGATTCAGCATTGTCCTTTGTCATCTGGGGGTAACACTCAAGAATGCCTTCGATTTTGACCTTTGCCATTTTCTTTCTCCTTTTTCAAAAATTGACTTTTATAAATCGCTAAATGCGCGAAAATTAAAACTGCTGTACGACATAGCCGCTTATTGCCGCCGCAAGTCCGGCAAAAATTCCAGCGGCCATGGATAGCGCGATATATCCGAAGATGTCTTTAACAGGCGGCATTGAGTCCCTTTCCGATCAATGCTTGGGCAATGGCTCGTAGCTTTGTTCTGCCCTCGGCTTGTTTTTCTTTGGGTGCATCTGGATGGAAATAGTTTGGACTCATCCAAGTGTCGCATTTGGAGCAGGTGCGAATTTCCCATGGCTTGCCGATGAAATGTGAGCCGCACTTTCTGCACTTGGGTTCGTCTTTGATGCTCTTTTTCATTTTCAATCCAGAATGATTTAAGTAACTATCACGACTATGACGATAGTATAAGCAGGAAAACCGACATTGCAAGCGATAAAAGACTGGAAACTTACTTATGAGCCCAAGAAAAAGAAAACACGTTGAGCCTAAAACTCTAGAAGCCAGAAGGTTACAAGAATATTTCGGAGAAGAAATATTTTCTGAAATAGGCAGGAAAACCGACATATCGCGCGTCCAAGTGTCGAGTATGCTTCAGGGAGAGTCCTCAATATCCGAAAAGATGTTAAAGTATGTGGCAGAAAATGGGGGGGATGTTAATTACATCTTGACGGGAAATAAGTCTGTTGGTAAGACAGTTATCAGCGCAACTCCAAATACCGTAACACACTGCCACAATTTGCCGCTAATCGGCTGTGCCGCTGCTGATAATCAGGAAGCAAGCAGGGCAATAATTGAGCCTCAAGCAGTCGAAGAAATACAGCTTATAAAAGAGCATTACCAAGCCATTAAAATACTTGGCAATAGTATGGAGCCTGTTGTCCTTGATGGGCAGTATGTAATGATTGGCTCTGAAATTATGCCCGGAAGCGAGATCAGGAAAAATGGCTGGATCGGTGTTGTGCAGATTGACCTTAAAAATACTGATTTCCCGGAGCCGGTATCAAAAGATACGGGCGTTGACGGTATAGCGACATTCTGCAAGCGCATTAATAAGGTGGGTGACGATATGCTGTTGCTGTCCAGCATAAACTCATCTGTGTGCCAGCCATTCACCGTGATGCGTTGTAATATAATTCATCTGTGGCCGGTTCATGGTGTATTTTTCGCAGGGCAGGGCGTAGCCCCTGAAGATTAGAAAGAGTAAAAATATGGCTGATTTCCTGACTACTACCGCCGTAAATTTTCGCCTTGAAGAGTTGATTAAAAACGCAAGCGACAGAGTCATCCTGATCAGCCCCTACCTGAAAATAAACAACCGCATTCGCGATCTCCTTGAAGATAAAGACCGCCTGAAAATAGATGTCCGAATAATCTACGGGAAAAGCGAGCTCCATCCTGAAGAGGTTGATTGGCTCCGTAATCTCGACTACGTAAGAACAAGCTATTGCGAAAACCTGCACGCCAAATGTTATCTAAGCGAAGATTGCGCCATTATCACATCAATGAATCTGTATGAATTCAGCCAGATCAACAACAACGAAATGGGCATTCTTGTACGTCGTGATGAGGACGCCAGCCTTTATCATGAGGTTTATGAGGAAGCGCAAAGGCTTATAAGAGTAAGTGACGAGGTCAAGCTTACCGTGGAAAAGGTTGTCAAGAAAGAAGAGTCCGACACTCCGTTAGAAGAGGTGGAAGATTCAGGTCATAAGCTGACAACAAGCAAGCTTGCCAAAAAGGTTGGCCTTAATACCTCAGCCATGGAAAAGCAACTTTGCGAGATGGGCTTTATCTCCGAGAAGGATGGTAAATATCAATTAACGGATAAGGGCGTCTCTCTGGGGGCTGAATCAAAATACTCACCTTATAAAAAGGATTATTACTTCCTTTGGCCTGAATCCGTTAGCGATATGTGCAGCAGCAGTAAATAGGCCTTCATTATACTGGGCGGGGGAATAGGGATGGCGAAAGATAAAGTTGATGAAGTAAATTCCAGGCGGGTACAGGAAGTTAAGATCGTAGGCTTTGATGTCTCTATATGGGATATAACAAAGTTCATGCTTAAATGTATCCCTGCTTCTATATTGTATTCTGTCATTGTCTTTGGCTTGCTGTTTCTGTTGGCAGGGGTGCTATTGCCTCTCTTGGCCAAGATTGATTTTAATGAGTTAATAAAACACTTTGTCGAATAAATTCGGAGCGTCTTTTTGAAGGCAGTTCTCTATCCCCGCGTCTCCAGTTTAAAACAGCTTGACGGTACAAGCCTTCAGACACAAGAGACTTGTTGCCGTGAATGGTGTGAGCTCAAGGGCATCACCGTC
>JAFGWW010000198.1 GCA_016936955.1 Planctomycetota bacterium
CCGCCGTGGCGTTCTGCACGCCACACCCTCAGCCCTGAGCGGCCATCCCGGCCGCATCGAAAGCCCGGCCAGACAGAATTCACGAAGCCAGCAAAGCGGGCGTCCTTCCGGGCGCGCCGTTCCCTCAACGAGCTTCCTCTGCGCGTCTGTTACGTACGGGAATGTGCGTGCGGTTTTGCGATTGCCGTCAGGTTATGAGCTTCTGAACAGCTTTGCCGAGGGGCGGTGGATATGGGAAAGCTCTCCGCGAGCCGCGATCTTTGACAATCTGGCAAACACATAAAAAAACTCCCCGGCAAATGTCCGGGGAGGGCGATCAATATTTATGCAAAGGTCCGATGGGTTTTTATCCGGCCCCATCTTCCCAAAAACTCACCACACTGGCGCGGGGTAGATCATCCCGTCAAGGCGGGCGAGGGCTTCGCCGGGGACGGCGTCGAAATCAAAAATCTTCTCGCCCCGGTGGAAGAGGCGGTTCTCGAAAACGGTGAAAGCGTCCTCCATATTTCCGAGGCGCCAGTAGAAGCGGATGCGGAAAGCGTCGTCGAGAAAGGCGAGAAAGTGGTGGGTGCGATGGGCGATAATGCTGTTGCGCGGCCCGGAGCGGACGTAAGAGAAGAACGCGATATTAACCCTCCCGTGCTGGCCGTAACAGGCGCCCACATATCGCACCGCCTCGGGATAATAGGCCACCGCGTCGCCCCGCGCCTTGGAGGTGAATGGCTCACCGTACCCCTCCGCCGCGCGGAGGCATTTCGAGAGAAGATCGAGCCGGTCGGGATAGCGGTTTACCGATTCATTGAGCGGCTGGAGCAAGACGAGGGCCGAGATGTTGTCCATTATTTTTCCGCAATCACGTTCCGCGCCGAAATCCGTTTCGCATTCCTCTTCGTATTCCTCGTCGCTGAAGTCAACTTCATCATAATCCGCGCACTCGGCGACGGCAGCGTCGCAGAAACATACGGAAGAACCAAAATCTGGAAACGGAATCACTTTCGCCATGCTCTACCCTTTCATGTCCGATAATACCGGCGGTTTACGGTTAATTTGGAATTATTATAGGTCGCTGATTTCCGATACATCCGTAATTTGCCTGCTTATCGGACTTCCTTTCGGCGAAAAATATTTTTTGTGAGGTTTTTTCGGTAGGGGGGTGCGCAGGCGCGGGAAGCAGGATTTTTCCTGCCCGGTTCGTTGTTCTTAACGCTTCATTATCAATAATGCCTTTACACTGCAAGCGGGTGGTCGTCGCGGACGAATTCGGAGAGGTTTGCGGCGGCGGCGTTTTTCTCGACCTGATCGGGATTCTTGCAGCCCGGAATGACGCAACTTACCGCTTCATGCTGGAGGCACCACGCAAGGGCCCAGCGCGCCATGTCGAGCCCGTCGGGAACCTCCTCGCGCCTGATCTTTTCCACTTCATTGATATCGCGCTCGTTCCGCTCCGCGGTGCGGTCGCTGCGGTAATCGTTTTTAGGAAAGGTTACCCCGTGTTTATATTTCCCGGTGAGGAAACCCTTGGCAAGCGGCACGCGGGCGATGACGCCGAGTTTCTGCTCCATGCAACTCGGGAAAATCTCCTCCTCCGGTTCGCGCGAGAGGCGGTTGTAAACAAGCTGGACAGTCTCCACCTCGTAAGTGCCCGCCGCCTCGACCTGATCGAGCGGGTTTTTTGAATTAATCGATACGCCGAGATGGAGCACCTTCCCGTCGCGACGGGCCTTGTCCAGCATGGTCCAGAGTTCGTCGCGCATGAAAGCTTCGCTCTTTCCGGAATGGAACTGGTAAAGGTCGATGTAATCGCTGCGGAGCGCCTTGAGGCTTGCTTCAAGCTGGACGCGCACGGCCTCGGGCGAGAAGTCGTCTTCGCGGTTGTTGAAGCCACGGTACCAGTGGCCGAATTTGGAGGCGATGACCCATTCGGCGCGGTTCGCCTTCACCGCCTCACCGACCAGCCGCTCGGAAACATGGTCGCCGTAACACTCGGCGGTGTCGATGAAGTTTATGCCATTATCGTTGGCGGCGAGGAGAATATCGTTGATCTCTGGCTGGGTGTAGTCGCGCCCCCACTCGCCGCTGAACTGCGAGGTGCCGACGCCGACCACCGAAACCCTGAGCCCGCTCTTTCCGAGAGTACGGTATTTCAAAACGCTCCTCCTCTCCGCCTTGCCGCTGCTTTCAATTGCATGCTTACTGTTTGCGATACACGCGGACGTAATCGATATAATATTTCAGGGGGAAGATGGATTCGTCAATCTCCCCGCCCCAGCTTCCGCCGATGGCCAGATTCAGAAGCAGGAAATGGGGCTTGTGGAAGGGGTTCTCCTTATCGTTACCCACCTTCTCGTGTTTGAAAGTAAAATAAGGTTTGCCGTCGTAGGAGAAGACGGCTTTTTCGCTGTCCCACTCCACGGCGTAGATGTGGAAGTCTTCGTAAGGCTTGTCCGCCTCGAGCGCCTCGCCGGTGCTCTCCTTCACGTTGTTCAGCCACGAATAATAATGCATGGTGCCGTGGATCTTGTTCGGCTCCTTGCCTACGTTTTCCATAATGTCGATCTCGCCGCAGAGGGGCCAGCCCACCTCGCGGATATTCTCGCCGAGCATCCAGATGGCGGGCCAGCTTCCCTTGCCGGTGGGAATCTTGGCGCGCGCTTCGATGCGCCCGTAAAGGAAACTCTCTTTCGAGAAAATACTGGCCGAGGTGTACTCGCCTTTTTTTGAGGAGAGGTCGGCGAGGTTGTCAGGCGAAGAGGGCTTGCCTTCCGTTTCCTGACGCTTGGCGGTAATCACCAGACAGCTGTCTTCGACCCGGCAGTTCTCCTCCGCGTCGGTATAGAACTGCGCTTCGTTGTTACGCACAAGCCCGATCTCGTAATCCCACTTCGCGGGATCCGGCTTGCCCGGCACGTCAAATTCTTCGGCCCACACAAGCTCCCACCCACCGGCATTCTCCACAGCGCCCATACCACCCTCCTATTATTAAAATATTTATCAGATGTTCTCTTTAACAACCTTGTCGAGCCGGTCGAAAGCCTTGCGGAAAATCTCTTCCGGCTTCGCGTCGTCCATTCTGGAGCGCAGGATCTCGAGGCTCCACGTCCCGGCAAAACCGCCGGCCTTGAGCCTGCGCGAAAAGGCGCGCCAATCGATCTTACCTTCACCGGGATAATAATGCAGATCGCCCTCACCGTCGTTGTCGTGGATATGGAGGGCGCAGATGCGGGGGATGTATTTATCCAGCCACATATCCCAGTTTTTCGCAATCTCCGCATGGCCCGTGTCGAGGCAGAAACCGAGCTCCGGCACTTCATCAAGACACTTGACCACAAGTTCGTGGTGTTCTTTATAAGGCATGTTTTCAAGCGCCACTGCCACACCTTTTTTCTTCCCGTGCAACGCTATCTCGCGGCAGCAGGCAGAGACGCAGGCGTATGCCTCTTCCACGGAATGCTTCTCGTCGAGGTGCTCGAAAAAGGGATGGATCACGAGGGTGGCCGCGCCAAGCTCGGCCGCGCGCTCTACATACATTTTCTGGCACGCCACGGCCACGGCGCGCTCTTCCGCATTCGAAGAATCGGGGCGCACCATGACGAAAGGCGCGTGGAGCCAGTCCATTTTCAGACCCGATGCCTTGAAGATCGAAAGATATTCGGAAAAACCTCTCTCGCTCATTAACCTTTCGCCGGCGGCGCCAGTGGCGCTGTCGTTTATGTGGCTGAAACCGGCGGCGGCGGCGCAGGCAAGCTTCTGCTCGAAACTTGCGCCGGGCAAGAGATTCATATTGCATGCATAATTCACAGCTGTCTCCGTCTTGCTCAATTGTCTATAAAACCAGCCAATATTATCGCGAGCTAATCGTGATTATATCATTTCACACTATTTACGAAACCCCCATGGTAGAAATTTGAACAAATAAAAAGAGGGCCTTCGCCAAGCCCTCTTTTTTTATTGCTGCCGCAAATCGTTAATTTGACTGTTTACAGGATATCTTCCCTCACCTCGCTGAGATTGATCCTCTCAAAAAGTTTTTTGATCTGGGGCAAAGCTTCAATGTATTCCCCGATCCGCATATGATGGGGGCAAAGGATGGGGATTCTTCTTCTCCTCGCCCGGCGGCCAGTCATCGCCATGGCTTTCTCCATACGGTGCATGAAGTTGTGCCCGCCCACGTCCGGATGATGTTTGCTGAAAAGCTCCGACCTGTGCCATGTCCTTTTGGCATGGCGCTGAGATGCCTGCTTTTCCATGGCCTCCTCCTTTCGTCTGCCCTCTCCCAATAGTCATTATACAACATTCGCGCCCGTCAAGACGCGGCGGTGGGGCGCAAAACGGCGAAAGGGGGTTATGGTCAGATACGGGCTTCGGGCGGGAGGTCGCCGTTGAAGAGGTCGAGGCGTTCTTCGTCGCAGCAGCACTCGAAACGCCCGGCCTTGAGAATCTTCGCCAGCCCCTTCCCGTCCTCCGGTTCGTCCAGCAGATCGAGGTGGTAAATGCCCACATCCTCTTCGGAATGCCCGTCGGAGGCGCAGATGCCCCAGCAGCCGACGGTCGCGATAAGCTCCTCGATCTTCTCGCTCATGTTGGCCCTGATGTTTCTGGAGTGGACCTCGATGGCGTGGGGCGGATATTTTTCCACGTCGATCATGAGCGGGTGGAAACGGTAAGGATGGGCAAGGGCGAGAAAGCCCCCCTTCTCGCGGACAAAGCTCCAGAGCTCGGGGTATGACCACGGAGCTTCTTCAAGACAGGGGACGTCAACTCCGGCAACGAGGATATGCTCGTCGTCGGCGTTGATCTCGATGCCCCCGAAGATGCGGAACGGGGCGTACTGGCGGTTGAGCTCCTTGAGAACGGACTTCGGAACCAGCGTGTTGTGGTCAGAGATCATCACCGCGTCGAGGCCGTGCCTGATGGCGGAGCGGATCTGTTCGTGCTCGGTGTTTCTTCCGCAGGGCGAACGCTCGGAAGTGTGCATATGGATATCTATTTTCATGGTTGTCGCAATCTTTTATTACCTGCCGCCCTCACCTGCGGTCATCATCTTCATCCAGTCTTTCGCCATCATGCCGGACTTGAGCGCCCGGGCCATGGCCGAAAGGACGGGGA
>JAFGWW010000199.1 GCA_016936955.1 Planctomycetota bacterium
CGCCTCCCTAACCCAGCTCGCCCGCATCGACTCGGAAGAAGAGCTTACCCGCTGGCTCATCGCCATGCTTGAAAATATCATGGACTCGATCCGCCAGCTCTCCGAGCGCACCGGCGCCAACAACGTCACCGACGGCATGGATTTCATTCTGGAAAATTACGCAGCCCCCATAACACGCGACCACGCCGCCGCCGCCGCCCACATGTCCCCCTCCCAGTTTTCCCGCGTCCTCAAGGAGAAGACCGGCAAGGGCTTTACCGATTACCTCAATCAGGTTCGCATCGACCGCGCCACCGAACTGATCCGCAAGAGCGGCATGAGCATAATGCAGATCGCCCTCGAGGTCGGCTTCAACGACCAGTCATATTTTACCAAAGTCTTCCGCCGCCACACAAACCTCACCCCCCGTGCCTACCAGAAAAAACACGGCACCGGGCTGGAATGAGAGATAAACGTCTCTCGTCGCTTCCCCAGTTTTTCGGTAATGATTGCAAAATAAACATTTCGTAAATATGACCCATGTTGTAGACTCTGATCGGCCTACAGGTAAGGGGATAATTATGACAGATAACGCGGTGATCGGGATTGCGGAATGCGACAGTTGCTCCGCAAGGTTCAAAATTCGAGAGAAGCAGAGATATCTTCAGGGCAAAAGCATACGTTGCCCAAAATGCCATTCGCTTTTCAGAGTCAATTTGTCCGAACCTTCTTTCGTGGAAGAGGCGGCGCTGAAAAATGACGAAGAGGAAGAAAAGAAGGCCAATAAAAGGCGCTCCAAAAATGAAATCCGGCAAGAGTATATCGATCAGGTGAAAACCGGATTTAGAGAATTGCACGGCAGGCTTTCAGAAATAAATGACAACCAGAAAAGCTCTGAGGAGCAGGTTCGCGTATGGTGTATCGATGCTTTGCGAAATGCTTTGGGATATGCTAACAATCAGATAGACACGGAACTCAGGGCTTTGGGTAAAAGCGTGGATATCGCCATAAAGAATAACGATAAGGTTTTCATGATTATCGAATGCAAAAACATCCGCTCGAAGCTCAACGGAACCGTTCTTAATCAGGCCGCTTTGTATGCCAGTACCCTTACGGCCGACTGGGCGGTAATCACGAACGGACAAATCTGGAAGCTGTACAGGGTGTTTCCTCAAAAGGGGATGGATCCTAAGATAATAGAAGTGTTCGACGTGGCTCTGCTTGATGACGATGGCGTCAGCGATAAGGATGCCGAGGATCTGTATCTGCTTACGCATCGCGCCATAAGCAGCGGTGATACCGAGAAGAATTATCACCAGACGGCAAGCACAACACAGAAAAGATTGATAAAAGTAATGAAATCTGAGAAAGTAATCAAGGCTATACGTCAGGAGCTTATCTCTAATTATAAAGAAGATACAGGTGAAAACATTAAGCTGGACGATGATGATATAGGCGAAAAAGTTGGTGCTCTTTTTGAGCCCTTGGATTTGCAATAACAAAGAAGAAACCCAAATGAGCAGAATCCACATAAGCGGTATCGGGGTTGTGAGTCCTGTCGGGATCGGCAAGGCGGAGTTTTTCGCCGGGCTGGAGGCGGGGAAGAGCGGTATCGACGAGCTTACCCTCTTCGAGCCGGTGGGGAAGTGCGAGCACGCAGCCGAGGTCGGGGAGTTTGAGTGGAAAGAATACTGCTTCTCCAAGCAGACCTATGCCGACCGCTGCACCGGCTTCGCCCTCGCTTCGGCGCGCATGGCGCTGGAGGACGGCGGGGTGGGCCTGCCTGTCCCGGAAGAGAGTGAAAAAACCGGGTTCTGCTTCGGCACCATGTGGGGCTGCGCCGAATCGATGGAGAAGTTTTTCGAACCCGTGGCGCAGGGCAAGGGCAAGCGCGCAAGCTCCCTCGTCTTCTCCCACTCCTATCCCAACTGCCCCACGAGTTTCACCTGCATCGAACTCGGCCTTCGCGGATACTCCACCAGCTTCGCCGGCTCCCCCCTCGCCGGGCTCTGGGCTTTGCGTAGCGCCTTCGACGCCGTCGCCTCCGGCGCGTGCGGGCGCGTTGTGGCTGGAGCGGCCGACGCCCTCTCCCATATCCGTTTTTCAAACGCCGAAGCCAACCAGACCCTTCCCGCCACGGCGGGGCTTACCCCTCCCGCGCCAGGTGGCAAAGGGTGGGATCTCTGGAGCCGCGTCCCCGGCGAAGGCGCGGTAAGCCTGCTCCTCGAATCGGACGAATCCCTCGCTGCGCGCGGTGGTTCTTCCCTTGCGGTTATCGAATCAATCCTCGACGGCGGCGCTCCCGATGGCGATAAGGTCTGCCTTCACCGCGCCGACGCCGGAAGCGTGACCGCTCTTTATGAAATAATAAGCCGCGTCAACTCTATCCGGAAAGACGGTGGCGCCGAGGTGGCTCTGGGGCCGGAAAAAACAGGGTTTCGCGTACATCTGGCTTTATAGCCCCCGTTTCTGACTTGACAGTTTGCGTTTCATCATTCATCATAACGGGACGTAAACAAAGGAGTTGAAGCGCTTCGTGGAGGCTCCCCGTTTTTATATTTTACTTCAGACGAGATTGACTGAAGGAGGAGAAACATGAGCATGGTGAAGATCACCGACAAACGCGGTGGTGTCTTCCAGGTGGTCATATCTTTCACCTATGGTGAGTGTGACCGTTTGCCTTATAACGCAATGCGTAAGGTAAAGGCTCGGATCGAGCAGGTCGCCAACGGTGGTATCGACGCCACCGCCGAGTTCAACATCCGCAACGCGGGGGACTCCGCAAACTTCGTGGAAGTTCTCGAACTCTTCGGCGAGGATGGCGCTTTCGTTCACGGTTCCAGCGCCGATCCCGAGGTACTGACCCTCGATTCGCCCCCCGAAGACGAAGACGCTTCTGGCATACGCTCGACGGCGACTGTAAGCGCGTCCGGTAAAGGTGCGGGTTCCGCCCGGACGGAGTCGTCGTCGGAAAAGAAAAATTCTTCCGCCAAGGATGAAAAGAAACCCGAAACCGCCAAGGCCAAGCCTGCTTCGGAAGAGGCGGAGGTAGAGGTCGAGCAGGAAGAAGACCTCGTGGCCGAGGAAGAACCGGAGGATCTCGAAACCGAAGACGAGGCCGAGACCGAGGTTGAGGGCAAGGCCGGAAAATAAAAAGCCTGCCCGCGAAGTTTTATAAACACCCACGCACCCCGCACCCATCCATAGGGCGGGGTGTTTTTGAAAACCGTCGCCGCGCGTAGTGCGCCGCCGCCCGGCTGGAGATTAAAAGCTTGTCTATCGAACTCGGCCCCAGAGACGAGGAGCGTTTCGCCGACATCGAAGAGTCGCTGCGGGAGTATCTCATCTTCCTCGTCGATTTTTCCATGGGCGTTCTCGAAAAACGGCCGAACCAGATCGAAGCTCTGGAAAACGCCGCCAACGCCCTGACCACCCTCGGTTATTACGAAGACGGCCTGCGCTGTGACCAGCGCCTCTCCTCCCTGCGCCCCGAGAACGCCACCGTGGTCTACAACCTTGCCTGTAGCCAGGCGCTGGTGGGCGACCTTGAGGCCGCCCTCCTCACCCTCGACCGCGCCATAAACCTCGGCTATCTCGACGCGGGGCATATGAAAAACGATCCCGACCTCGCGAATCTCTGGAGCCATCCCCGTTTCGGTGAACTCTCCGACAAG
>JAFGWW010000200.1 GCA_016936955.1 Planctomycetota bacterium
CGGCTGTCCTTCTGGCGGTTGTCCCATGATGTAATTACGGCGCTTCAATAGAGCTCCGTTTGGCAGTATTGATCTGCGCATATATTTGTTTCGTATTTCACGGAAGGGGTTAAGGTAAATTTATGCACGCAATTGAGCAGTACATCATGGCGAATCCCTGGTGTGCCTGGATTGTTCTTGTTGCAATGTTTGTTATTCTCGCGAAGTGCGCGGATATTTTTGTCGAAGCTGCCGTTGCTATCGCGACCAAGCTCAATATCCCGAAGCTAGTCATCGGCATTGTGCTGGTAAGTTTTGCCACCACCACCCCCGAACTGACCGTATCCATGATGGCCGCCCTCAGGGGCAACCCGGAGATGGCTCTGGGTAACGCCATCGGTTCGGTAATCTGCGACGACGGCATCGCCCTCGCACTTGCCGGGCTCTTCGCCGCCGCGCCTATCGTTATTCTCCCCTCCGTTTTGCGCACCTCCGGAATCTTTCTTCTGATTATCGAAGCGCTTGCCTTCATCTTCGTCTTCCAGGATTTTACCCTGAGCCGCTGGGAAGGTGCGGTGCTTGTGGGGCTTTTTGTAGGCTATACCGTGCACCTCTACAGGATGCATAAGCAGGGCAAGCTTAAGAGTGACGATGTTGAGGAAGAGGTTCCGGAGGAGATGAAGAAGAGCGGCGTTGGCCTGCTTCTTCTTTATTTCGCCATCGCCCTCGGCGGGATTATACTCTCCAGCGAATTCATCGTAACTTCGGCCGTCTCTATCGCCAAGAGCGTCAACATCCCCGAGTCGGTCATCGCCCTGACCCTGGTGGCATTAGGCACCTCTGTCCCGGAGATTGCGACCTGTATTACCGCCGCACGCAAGGGGCACGGCGATATCGCGGTCGGCAATATTCTTGGCGCGGACATCATGAATATCTGCTGGGTTGCGGGCGCTTCCGCCATGGCCAATCCGCTCATCCTCGGCGAGAAAGAGATCTTCTTCATGTTCCCCGCCATGTTCGTGATTGTGGGCGTAATGCTCTTCATGCTCTGGCGCGGTTACAGACTGACCAAGCTCAAAGGCGGTGTGCTCTTTGGCCTTTACATCTTATATCTGGCTGCACTCATCGTCCGTTTCCCGCCGGAGACAGGCCTTGATGATAAGGAAGGAAAAGAACCTGTGGCGGCGATTGTCGATAGCCGCGAGAAGGTTGCGGTGCCGGATGAAGACAAAGAAGAGGATAAGGGCGAGTAAAACACCCCTGTTCCGTATGGCAGCATCTGTTTAAAAAGGTGCGTCGCAAAACAAAATCACACTTTGAAATAAAAGGGAGATCAATATGGCGTTTGCGCGTGGAGCGGGAATACTGCTGCATCCCACATCGTTGCCGGGAGGACACGGCATCGGCGATATGGGCAGGGAAGCTTATCGCTTTGTCGATTTTCTCACCGAGGCGGGCTTCACTCTCTGGCAGGTTCTCCCTCTGGGGCCCACTGGCGCGGCGAACAGCCCTTACCAGTCCCTCTCCAGCTTTGCGGGAAATACGCTGCTGATCTCGCTTGAGAAACTCTCCGAACTCGGCCTCCTCACCCCGCCCGATATGGTTGGTGCGTCTTTCAGGAACGATACTGTCGAGTTCGATAAGGTCGGCGTCTTCAAGGAAGAAATGCTCAGGAAAGCCTACGCGAATTTTGTCGACGGCAAGGGTGAGAGCGCATTTCAGGAAGGCTACGCGACGTTCGTCAAGGAAGAGGCGGGATGGCTCGATGACTTTGCCCTCTTTGTTGCTCTCAAGAAAGACAACGGTGGGGCTGCGTGGTTCCAGTGGAGAGACAGCGATCTGATAAACCACAAAGCGGACGCGCTGGATAAGGCGCGCGTCGAACTCGCCGACGAGGTCGGCTTCCAGAGCTTCTGCCAGTATGCATTTTTCAGCCAGTGGCGCGCGCTTAGGAAATACGCCAATGACCGCAAGGTGCGCCTCATGGGTGACGTGCCGATTTATGTGGCCCACGACAGTGCAGACTGCTGGGCCGCGCCGGGGATATTCAAACTCGACGAGAAGGGCAATACTACTTCCGCGGCTGGCGTACCGCCGGATTACTTCTCCGCCACGGGTCAGCTATGGGGAAACCCGATTTATCGTTGGGATGTACTCAAACAGGACGGCTATGCGTGGTGGATCGAGCGCATCCGCAAGACCCTTGAGATGGTCGACCTTCTGCGTATCGACCACTTCCGGGGTTTCGCCCAGTTCTGGGAAGTTCCGGCAGGGGAGTCGACGGCCATCAACGGCAAATGGATTGACGGTCCCGGCGATGATTTTTTCAAAGCTCTGCACAAAGCCCTTGGCGAACTTCCGATCATCGCCGAAGACCTGGGCATTATTACAGATGATGTACTCGCCCTGCGTGAGCGCAACAACCTTCCCGGCATGAAAATCCTGCAGTTCGCTTTCTGCGATGGCGCGGAGATGTATCTGCCCCATACTTACGACAGGAATTGCGTTGTCTATACCGCGACCCACGACACCGACACCACCCGCGGAAGGTATGGGGC
>JAFGWW010000201.1 GCA_016936955.1 Planctomycetota bacterium
ATCCAGGCCAATGTTGTCGTTCACGCAGAGCGCTGGCTTCCCCGGCAATAGGTATCCGGCAACACCAGGGAATTCACAGTGCAATGTTACAGGCGTACGCCTTTTAGCAAGAATATTGTCGCGGAAGGGATTTTCAAACACTTCATCTGGGCTCTCAACCTGCGTTTCGCTTTTCACCCATGCGAACAGTTTTTCCCTCAACATTTTCAGAGGATAGAGACCGTGGATATTACCAGAATGCTCCATGGAAAAGTATTTCTGCCAGTTCGTTTCGGCAACAGTCAGGGCGTAAAGATCAACCAGTGTTACGTGATGTTCACGAGCGAGATTACGGATGGATTCGGCGTATACCTTGGTGACGCTCTCCTCTCCCACAATTGGGGGAGGAGTAAGCAGCACGATCTGCACCGCAGGATTGTAAAGCCGGACCCGATCTATTGCTAAATCCAAAGCACGAGTGAAGCTCTCGACAGGGAATCTACGGTACACCTCATCAAAACCCCAGCCGAGATAGAGCACAAATGCTCCGTCTTTAGGCAAACAACTCTCAATTTTCTTAAGCGCATCAAGAGGGAAGCCGTTATACTCAACAAGTTTTATATCATCCGTTTCGTCAAATACGTCGCACGGAGCCCATAAAACTCGCGGGGCGCCATGACGGTTATACTCTGTAACGGCCCATTTGATCGGGGCCCAACGACGATATTCGCTCTCATCCTCGTACTCGTTCAATAGCAATACATCACTGCCATCTGTTAAACGGAATCGTTGTGAATCAGAGCAAATCCCTGACAAATCCCCTTTTCCATCAACAATAGTTATCAGTTTGCTCAAAACCGGTGCGCCGTCTTTCTCAAGAGAAAGTACGGCCTCCTGCTTGGCTTTGCCTTCTTTTATTTCAAATGGAAAAACAGATACTGCCTCTGCCTTTGGCGCAACACTGATGGCCCTCGTGGTGGGTTTTATGCCGGGAATGGCGAGCTTTATTTCATATTTTACACTATGATCTGATTCATTCTGGCAGGTGACAATCAGATTCCTTCTCTCGCCAAGGTATACGACTGGAGGCAAACCACTCACACTCAACTTGATATTTCCCTGCGAGTTCGCGTCGCAAGGCGCATTAACAACAGCATCAGCTTCTTCTGTCGCAGTACCGCAGGAAATATAAACACAAAACACCACGACCACAGCAACTATGGCAGCAAGAAGTATACCTGCATATAAGCGCCATGTTTTCATGGTTATCTTCTCTTCAACGCGCAAATCGGACGATAAAGAGCTTTCAAGGCTGAGCACTTCGCGTTGTATATGAAACCTTTACTCCCATCCGAAAAACAGGCACTCTCTTGCTGTAAATGAACCATTGCCGTTTTTATGTTCGGTGCAATACCAACGGGAATACTTTTTTTGACAACCGCCTCCCACTGCCGCGCGAGAACAGGCGCAATGGCTTCAGCTTTTGGAGGATTTTCACATTCAAGATCAGTCCCAATACATGGGCGGAACACGCAGACTGTAGCAACGGCACCACATTCGGCAAGAAAATCAATGGCCGCCATGGAACACTCCGGAGATTCAAGGCCCGCAATTATCTCCCCCGCCACCGGCCCCCTGCCCCAGAGTTCTGCACAATAAACAAGGGCGCGGTAAAATATCAACTGCCCGGGGTGAGGATCCACATTGCAGAGAAATTTTGCGGCCAGATCACGCACCTTCAGCAGATAGGCATCATCGCCGAGCCTCTCAGCTATTTCTCCAAAAGTATCGGCCTTGCCGGGACAAACCTCAACAAACCTATCGGGGTCAAATATCTCAAAGCAGAATGATACATGGTCAACGCCCGCCTTTTTAAGCAGATCATATTTATGCAAATCAGGAGACGGTGGGCACTGAACCCCTACAAGGAGACCGGTCTCATTTTTGACGGCCTCGACATAAGGAAGAATTGAGTCGATAGCACTGTGATCTTCGTAAAAACCTGTATTAAAGTGGACGAACGTAATTTTTTCGTGCCTGCGCGCAGACTTGACAGCCTCCACAACATCTGCTATGGACTTTTCTTCGCTTTCGGTTTTACCATAGCATAAGCCTATTGAGCAAAACCTGCAGTTCTGCTTCGGCTTCCTGTCCCAAAACCCACACAGCTCTGAAGGATAAAGGGCAAAGTATGTTCCCTGCATGACGCCAATATCACTTACAAGTTTACCAGATGATGTTTTCTCGTCGTACCAATCTGCTTTTGACGGAAGCTTGAGATCGCATATTTTTTTTGTGTCGCGCCATAGCGAATACTTCCCCGATACCTTATCTATCCAGTAAGGCGACTTTTTAGTGAACGGCTCTTCGACCGGTATATTGACCCAGACATCTCCCGGCAAAATTGCATCAAGGCCGCTTCCCAACCCGCCGCGCGTCCGCTTTATCATACGCGCATCTTCATTAAGGAAGCAGTTAGCCTCCACTCTGGCACCAAAACAGAACAGATCAAGCTTCAGCTTTCCAGAGTCCTTTGGCAGATCAAACATTTTGCAGCATCCCGATAAAGCGAATAAGAGCATCACTCCCTTTGGCCTTGGCAGCCAGCCGTTGAGCATGTGAAGTTTCTTTTTCCAGTTCCACCCGTGCGTCGTCCACACCGATAAGTGTTGCTATATTGAATGAACGCATCGGATCATCCTCACCATCCACATCATCCAGATCATCGGCGATCTGATATGCAATCCCGAAGTGAAGGCCACATTCCCCCAACATCGCCGCATCTGCGTCAGAGGCACCACCAGCAACCGCCCCGCAATAGGCAGCCGCCCGGAAAAGACACCCAGTCTTCCATGCCGCGATCTTCAAGAGGTTATCGTGCGCACTCTCAAAAACTCCCTCGAGATCGTCTGCCTGCCCCGCAGCCATTCCATGCGGTCCAATGCAGCGCGCAAGTTCAGCGACAATTTTACGACAAGCATTATCGGGCAACTTCGCCTGCGTTGTCAGATACATGGCCTGACTGACCATTCCGTGGCCACAGAGAACGGCAAGATGTGGCGTATAAACTTTATGCAAACTTGGCTTGCCGCGGCGCTCGTCAGCATTATCCATTGACGGAAGATCATCCAATATCAGAGAGGCGATATGAAGCAATTCCACAGATGCGGCAACGTCAACAAGACCATTTGTCACGCCGTTGAAAATATCACCGCACAAGATTGAAAGCATGGGGCGCAATCGCTTCCCACCGGGAAAAATAGCTGCCTCGAAAGCGTTTTCCAGAGTCGAGGCAGAAGAAAATGGGCGCATATTTTCAAGCCTTGAGTTCACCAGTCCACGATATTCGAGAAGGCGGTTTTTTAGTGTTATATCCCCATCGATTACACTCACATTTTCACCTTTCATATAAAATAGCACCCAACAAGCCCGATTTGCGCCGCCATCATCATCAGATACATGTGTTTCCACGCAGGATGATTTCCTTCAACAGAATGAGCGGACGAATCTTTCATCAAGCCTGAGATGTAAATGCCATAACCGGCAAGCAGCAAGCCCATTATAATGGTCGAGACCTTTCCGCTATGCATGACAACGCCAAACCCAGCATATGGCGCGGCCATGCCAAGAGCCAAAAATAACCACGGTATAATAAAAAATGGCGCTATCTTTTTTGCGGCTTTCTCCGCACCGTATATAACAGGAAGTGTACGGATCCCTGCCTCACCGTCCCCATCCATATCAGAAAAATCTTTACTGGTCGCGGCTCCTACCAGAAATAGCATGAATACGGAACCAATAAACCACGGTTCAGGATTGATGACGGACGCAACGCATCCCCAGCCGGCAACCTTCAACAGACACCCGCGCGGAACGGCAATGGTCACATTAGCCAACCACCCCCGAGACTTCGTGTATACCGGTTTCACCGAATAGGCCACAGTCGCTAACGCTGCAGCTAGTGAGCACCAGAAAGTATGATGAACGCCAGGTTCCGGCTCAACAAGCCATGCGAGAAGCAAGGCAAACATAAAGAGGAACACAGAGTATATTAGTGCCGCACTTACCCCCATCCGACCTTGGGGCAACACACGACCGGGCTTATTTTTCCGATCTATCTCTACTTCCGTCACCTGATTAAGCACATTCGATGCCGCATTCAAAAGCGCCGCCATCGCCCCTCCCATAAGGATGAAATGCCAATGTGCGCCCAAACTATCACTCAGGGATCCCCTGCCGGTCGCGGCTAGGCTTCCGATAGCCGCGAAGGAACCGGAAACGATACCAAGAAACGGTGGCAACAAAGTGAAGGGCCTGGTAATCTCCACAAAGGCGGGCATGCGCGTTACTCGAACGGGGCTTGCGCTATCGAGTTCCAGGTTTGATTCCATCGCTTCGCCACTCAAGTCCATAACGATTCACCCTCCATCCCCGCAGATTCATCGAGACCAAAAACAGACATGGCCGAAGGTGCAATATCCATAACCGAAGGCCATGCCCCACCTCCCATGGGCCTATCACCGGATGAACCATCCTTCACTGAACGATTTGAGAATAAAACGCCTGGAGTCATTTGAGGGTCGAGAGAGCAATGATCACCCGACCATTTCTTATCATTATTCTCAAACACTTCCTTTGGAACTCCACCAAGAGCGGTCTGCCACGACACGCGGTAGCCATCATGGAAGCCAACCACGGCGTCAGCCGCAAGGTCCATGTATTTGCCCTTGTATAAATCTTTCCCAAGATAAACAGAACGCACAACCGACTTGTCCCCATCAGTCAATGCACTCAGACCTTCTTTGAGTTTAACAAGAATCCTCTCAGCCATCGCACCGGGCCGTACAATACCTTCCGGCTCTCGCCCTTGCAGGTTAAGATAAATATTCCCAAGCCCCATGGAGTAGGCGTACGTATTCGCCCAGTCCACCCCCTCCCAGAACTGACCACGCCCGGTGAGATCAGCCATCTTTTTCTGGGGCGCATCCGGCAAGGTCTCACCCTCAAACTTGATATACCCGTTTTGCCATAGCCATGTATTTATGTTTACCGCGCGGTCGAAGCCGTGAAAACCGTGATCAGAAAGGATGATCAACGTTGTATCTTGATCAACGAATTTATCAGACACCTCGCCTACAAACTCATCAACCTCTCGATACGCATCAGCAAGGGCCTTGTCTCCACGTTCGGTTCCTGCACGGAATACGTGCTGAATCTGATCGGTTGGAGTAAATATCGCGGTAAAGCAATCCCAGTCTTTCTTTGCCATTTCGGAAAGGGTAACCCTTTTCTCCATTCCCATGCTTTCGCGATAATCATCCAGATACACCTCATCCGGAACATGCCCTTCATTCAGCGACCACGTATCGGTTGGCCAACCAAGGGTTTTGTAAAAACCATTTTCTCTCGAAAGTTCACGCGAAAATTCACCTGGCGCGGAAACTCTTATGTTTTTAGGCAGGGCTGATGGGTCGAAATTAATGGGCGTAAGATAGAGCCGCAAAGGATTTGCTGAGAGAAGATAAAAGCGCCCCTTGCCGGACAGACTTACAAATGGGCTCGCAGAAAAAGCAAAGTCAGTCCACTTTGACCACTCCCCATCCCTGACCGCACATTTCACTCCGTCTACTTTTAGTTCTATTAAGTTTCCGGTTCGCTTTAACTCAACATCACACGCCAGAGAATCGTCGCCGTCGTCAAGTATGTTTCGCGGACCGAGCACAGAGAGTCTGGCTGAATTGCCTATAATTTCAACTGCGGAAATTCTTCCACCCATCTCGGTGCTTTCGTCTTCCCCGGAAGACTCTTCCGAAAAAACAGTATATGTTCCGTTCGTGGCGCGAACGTCAGGCACGCCAAGGCCGGAGAGAACTTTACAGTTTGCGTACTCGCGAGCGGGAAATTCGACCGGAATGCGCAAGACCTTGCACTTTACACCGGCTTCGCCAAGACGAGCCCAGAACGGAGTGCCTCCCGTACGATTTATTGGCACTGGAATCTTTTTGGGTAACCAGGAATACAATGAAGCGATCGCGCCCGTAGCAACCGGTACTCCGATAGCCCCAGCAAGGAATGCGCGACGGGAAAGATCGCTCTTTCTTGCCGCGCCAAAAGTGGCAAGCGCACCCGCCGCCCCCAGAACCCCACCGAAAGCCAAACGCTTCCAGTCCTCAGCCATGACATACATCGATCCTCTCTCAACGGTTGACATGTCAGGCAAGTAGGTGCCGGGTATCTTTCTGAGAAAATCGAAGACGCCATGATTGCCAGGATTCACCCCAGTCGCGAAGGTACGCCACGCAACTGGTGACTGGCACGGATAAGAGGTGTTGAGTTCGCGAAATGTTCCGGTGGCAGCAAGCTTGCCAAGATTCGGCAATACACCTCTAGCCATAAGGTCCCTGCAGATGCGTGGATCAAGACCGTCAAAGCCGAGAATAATCAAACGCCTGTTGCCAACCATAAAGCATATCCTGGATCAGTGAATGTAGCCCATAGCTTTAAGGGCTTCAATCTGCTGCCGGGTTAATTTAGATTCTTCAATTTTTCCGTCCGGTACGTGGGAGACGAACAGCTTTTCCTCGTGCCTTACCCAGTCTTTCATCTCTGACATAAGAGAAGCAACCTTCGCATCAGAAGCCGCAACAGTCTTCTTCTGTAGAGGATCGTCCTGTAGATTATATGCCTCTGTTCTATCTTTCCTCATATCATTCAGCAGCAACCACTCTTCGGTACGCCATCCTGTAAAGTTCCCCTCAGCTTGCACGTGCAGCCCCAAGCTATGTGACTTGCGCGAAGACTCGCCTTTGGCTATTGAAATAAGATCCGCGCCAGTTGCATACTCTCTAGCTTTTCCGCCGACCGCACCAAGAATCGTCGGCGCAAGATCCTTGTGGTCGCATAGATTATCCACCACCTTGCCTGCAGGCAGTTTACCCGGCCAGCGCATTATCAGCGGTACTTGTGTAACTTCATTGTATAGAGTGCGTCCGTGCCTCAGGCCACCATGTTCGCAGAACTCTTCGCCATGATCGGCCAGACAGATAAGCAGGTCATCGTCGGTGCAGATGCCCTTATTGCGAAGTTCGCCGATGAGACGCGAGACCTCGTCGTCCGCCTGTCTGATCTCGGCGTCGTAAAGGGCGAGCATATGGTTCCGATCCGCTTTATTCTCGAACTTATACATGCCCGGCATGCCATATACACTCCCGTTTATTTTTCCAGAATAAGCGGGGTCGACAAACATTTTCTCATACTTGCCCAACGGAACATAATCGCCGTGGGGATCATAGTAAAGCACGAACAGGAATAACGGTTTATCTTTGGGAATTTTGGTCATGTGGCGTAGAGCAAGGTCTGTTATTTTCTTCGATGTCGGAGCGCGATGTACCTGTTTTCTGCTCTGATTGCCGACATCAAAAAGATTCAATTCAAAATCAAGCAGAATCGTAAAATCATCGTATAAATCAAAGCCTTTATTAAATCCCATCCTGCCGACGGCGCATGGATTACACAAAACGCCGACGGTATGATAACCAAGCTCGCGCATCTGCGAAGCTAAAGTAGGCACTGTATCAGGGAGCACGTTACGCGTGGTCACCACCCCGTGCTGAATGGGTGAGACGCCGGTAAACATAGACATTATGCTAGGAGTTGTCCATGAGGAAGTTGATGTATAATTGCTGAAGCGCACCCCCTCCTTTGCCACACTATCGAGAAAGGGGGTTGTGGATCGACCGTATCCATAACAGGAACAATGATCAGCCCGAAGTGTATCTACAGCCAAAAGAATTACGTTAGGTTTTTTACCAGAAGGCTCTCCCCCAAAAGCGGAATTCATTACTCCTGATGATGCCAGTAAACCACCGGCAAAAATACCGGTGGTTTTCAGAAAATCTCTGCGGGATATTATATTGTCACTATTCATATCAAAATGTCTCTGGACCCTTCTCCTTGTCCTCCGCGCTTTTCTTAACGTCGCGCCTTGCCAGTATCCCTTGGAGCAATTGGCTTGCTTTTTTCGCGGCCGGGTCTTCCGGGTAATCCTTTATAATAGCCTCCATGCGAACAGCGGCAATATTCTCGTCGCCCTCCACAAGAGCCATCCACCCCATAAGCAGGAGTCCTTTGGGGCAAAGCGGAGACTTCGGATATTCGTTTAACAATCGATTAAGATATCTGCGCGCGTCGGCGGTTTCATTAAGCTTGGCACATGAGACGCCTGCCATCAGCAGACACTGGTCCCGGGCCGAATCGTTTTCATTCGCCCCCAAGTAAGGTATCACCCTGTCAAGACAGGCCTGATAATCGCCGGCTTCATTTGCCACTCGCGCCATCAGCAGTGAATGTTCAACCTGATTTCCTGGATGGTAACAGGAGGATAACCAATCCGAGAAAGAACTAAATGTGTTATTCTCATCCGCCTTTTTGTGATAATACCATGCCTTGAAAACAACAGCGTCCCGCGTCTCTTTCGGAAGCGGGGTAGAGAGTATGCGTGCGCATACACCAAGGGCGGCGGAAGCGGCTTCGGGATCTACCTTGCCGGGGTCAAGCTCCTTCTCCATGAGGGCGAGGAGGATGGCCGTCTCCGTATGTTCTATTCCGATTTCAGGTTTACTCTGTTCCGCCTTGCGTTTTTTGTTTTTACCATCTTTTTTATACGCAAACGCCTTACCGGTGTTTATGCGCATCGCCGCAAGATCTCCAAAGGCAGGAACCGAGAAAGACACGGAGTCCACAGGCAAGGAGATTGCGTTATCAAACTGCGGCACATGCAGTTCCTGCGGCAAATCCACCTTCTGTAAAGCAAAGGCCGTCACATCCGGCATCATCGTATCTTTGATTGACACCACGCCCCCTGAAGGGCTAATGCTGTCGACATCATACATGGTAAAGGACGTTGCGCTTACAGCGACAAGGGCTTCATTTACAGAGTCAATCCTGAAGCTCAGAGATGGCACATCGGCTTCGGTAAGACAAATAATCGGTTCGGCCTTCGCTCCGACTTGATCACTTACCCTTACAGGATCATTCTCCACCCTTGACAGCGTCATCGTTTCCGCGACTGTATCCACTCTTGCTGCAGCAAGCGTTACCATGCCGTCAACAACCTTAACCTCAGGTTGCAGCTTATTAATATAAGCCAGAGCATCTCCGACAAAGGAGGGCGACATTTTATCCACAGCAACCGAATCAGTGGAGATATGGGGTAAATCATCCGAACGGCCTATCACCTCGACTTTTACTGCGGCGAAAGCAGCATTGCAATCCACAGGCAGAAACGACGCTGTATCCAATTTTAGCGGCATAACCGGCGGGGAGACTTTCAGCTGCTTTCGCACACCTGTATATACAGTATCCATGGTTTCGGCGAAAAAGTGGCGCACCCCATCCATCGCATTCACCATAAGAAGAGATATTTCAGTCTCGCGGAGTGAGCCGGTTCTGGCATATGTAATTTCAGCCAAGACGCGGCAAGTGATTTTTCTCTCTTCACCGTCAGGCAAAACTCCGGCCAACCGCCGCAATTCCTGCTCGGCCTTATCCGCCGTCATATCCCCGCGAACAAAGGATTCCTTGATCCCGGCGGCAGTCGATGCAGAACCAGCCGTCTCTCCAGCCTTGCAAGAGAAACAAACAGTCAACAACAAACCAACGCCCAGTAATATCCTACCCATTCAAAATCCTAATATTTCGCAAGCGGGTCGACAAGATCATCGGCCGTCCCGACTTTTCCGTCCCGTCCCGCTGGGCCGAAACGCTGAAAGTCAACGTAGTTGTCCCCTCCGAAAGTATTTCCATCGCGTGCTTTCAATGCGGCCAGAATATCTCCCACATGACGTGAGACAGACTTGTCGGTGAAATCAACATGGCTGCGCTCTTTCTTGAAAGCCGACAAAGCTCCTTCAGCATCTCCGCAGATCATTTTCAGATATCCAGTCTGGCGCCATTCACCCGCCTTCTCATTGTTGGCGATCTCCGGTTGCAAGCCAGCAACAAAGCTTTCTGGCAGCTTGAATACAGCGCCAACGAAGACATCTTGAAGATCGTCTGCAGTACCGACCTCTTTATCCTTGCCGACAACTCCGTATTTCTGGAATTCGATATACTGGTTTGCATATGAAACCTGCCCGCGCTGCGCGCGAATTGCCGATGCTACAGCCATGACAGTCTTGTCCAGCGACTTCTGGTCATTGCTTATATTGTAAGCCACACGTGCAATTGAGAGTGCTTCGTCGAAGCGCGTCGCCATTGAAAGGGCCGAGCCATATTCAAGAAGCGCATCTATTGTCGCATCCGAATCCGGACTATTTTTCAGGACTTCAAGCGCCTTGCCCTCGGCGATCTTAACAGCCTCTTCGCCCAGCGGGGCAACCTGCGGGTAAGGGTTGGCAAGATCGTCGCCATTTCCAGGCGCTCCATCGGGACCGGAGGGGCCAAACTCCTGATAGGAGAGGAATGGCTCTGCGGCAAGGGCTTCTCCGGCTATCGCACGGAAAGCAGCCGCCATGCAGCGAATAGTCAACTCTACAGACTTGCTGTCTGTGTCCAGAATGCGGTATCCGGCCATCATGGTTTGCAGGGCAATTTCAGGCTTACCAGCGTAGAGCTGGAACATGGCTTTACGCCTGTGGGCAGCAGGAGACACCCCAAGCTCTATGGAATCGGCAGCCTTCAAAAGCTCCGCCGAGAATTCCGGATCAACATTCCTGGCAACAGAAAAAGCTTTCGCCCCTTCCTCAGTCGGACCTGACTTCTGAAACAGAACAAAAGCATTTGCATTTGCCAAATGGCCATCCTTGACAGCAATCGCCTTGGCAATTTTCTGAACCGCAACACCAAGCTCATTCTTGTCCATGGCAACGTCAAACAGGATACGCCCTTCGGCTACGGCCTTGTCCGGATATCCGTCTGCGAGAGCAAAGTCGACCAGAAGGGTCTGAGCTTCAAAGGCAGATTTCATGCTGGAAGCAATACGCACGGCCTTCCGCGCGTCAGCTACAGCATCTTTGCTATTACCCACAGCCTTCTGTGCCTTGGCTTTTAATATCCAGGCATTTGAACTATCCGGTGCAACGTCAGTAAGCTGCGTAGCAATGACAAGTGCATCTTTGCTATTATTAACTTTAAGTAAACATCCGATGTACCTGCTATACCAGTCGGAATACATACCCTGCTTACGGCGGGCATCTTTCTCCGATTCGATGCGTCCGGCAATACGATCCCTGCAAGGTTCAATCGCCGTGAGGATATCAACTAATTCAGCCCTTTCTCTGTAATCGCGGAGAAAGTACTGCGCCCTCTGGTATATTTCCCAAGTCGCCTTCCCGTTATCTGGAAAATCTTTAACAAGACGGGCAAACATATCCAGCGCCTCGGGTCCCATTTTCCATTCCCACAGTCGACCTATATGTGAATTGAGAATATCTACAGGGAGATCGGGAGCAGCTTCTTTCAGTTTAACTGCTTCCGCGTATATTTTTTCAAAGCCGTCAAGATATCCGTCGCGATCCATTACAGAGAGCATCCTGCTCGCCTCAAAGGCACCCCGGATTTTTTTGCCCTGATCCCCCACCCCGTCCGCCAGTTTTTTATAAATATCTATAATTTTTATGGCTTCGTCGGTCTGGGTCTGATCCTTCGGTCCCTTCATAAGAACGTCGTAGAAGAACCGATTATATAGGCGAAGCTGCGCATCCGTATCATCCCCGCACTCATTGATAATTTCCGACAAGACGGATATCTTACCGGCGTAAGTCAGCCCTACCCCTTTGTCATCTTTCATACCGCGAATTTCATAGATGCGATTTTCAAGACCACGGAGCTTTTTATAATCCATCCCGAAAGATGGGCATATGCCAGCAAACAGAATACAAAACGACACCCAAACGCAAAGACCAGATACAGCTTTACTAAACATGATTCCTCCCTGTTGCGGGCATATTGCCCCCAATACAGATAAACCGAAAAGACTTGACATACCCTGGCATTCCGACGATGTTGTTATCAATGAAGTATTGTATTGCCGTGTGGCAAATATATCAGTCATGTTCCTTTTGTCAAGTTTGCAAAAATCATGGCTCCTTCTGGGATTTAACACGTTATGATGCTATCTCAACCAACACAAAAAGGCCATTCCGAGAGTTATATGCTGAGCAAAACGGTAAAGGGAATAGGCGACCATTATTCAGCAAGAAGAGTTATCACAAAATGGCAAATCGCACGCATCGCCTTTTACATATCAGCATTTACCGTTTTTGTGCTGTGGGATTATAAAATCGCCTTCACCGTTTTAAACTTTTCAGTATGCGGCTTTTATGGTGCTGCAGTTGGCTTTCGCCTGCTCTCGGCCTTTATCGCATTCTTCAATAAGCCAGAAATACAGATTACGCAAGAGCAACTCGCCGCCATCAATGACAACTCACTACCCTTATACACCGTTCTAATTCCGCTCTACAAGGAAGCAAATATTACCGACAAAATCATGGGAATGATCGACACTCTGGATTACCCAAAGGACAGGTTAGACGTAAAAATCTTGCTTGAAGAAGAGGACAAAGAGACTCAGGAAGCGTGCGCCAGTGTTGATCTCCCGTCGTGTTGCGAGGTTATCGTGATTCCAGACGGCCAACCCCGCACCAAGCCTCGTGCTTGCAATTACGGTCTGGAATGTGCGCGAGGAAAATATCTGGTAATTTTCGACGCCGAAGACCGCCCCGATCCCGACCAATTAAAGAAAGCTGTCATCGCTTTCTCAATCGTCCCAGACACCACCGCATGCCTGCAGGCAAAGCTGAATTATTACAATCCTGACCAGAACTTTCTTACCCGTTTTTTTACTCTGGAATATACAGCCTGGTTTGACCTGTTCCTGCCTGGCCTCCACCGCATGGGATTACCAATACCGCTTGGTGGAACCTCAAATCATTTCCATACAGATATATTGAAACAACTCGGTGGTTGGGATGCGTTCAACGTGGCCGAGGATTGCGATCTCGGAATAAGGCTAACCAATGCGGGACACAACACCAAGGTCATTGACTCGACCACATGGGAGGAAGCAAACTCAAGGCTGTGGAACTGGGTGCGGCAACGCTCCCGCTGGGTAAAGGGATATATCCAGACCCATCTGGTGCATACACGATCTCCACTTAAAACATTCACCAATCTTGGAGCTAAGAACTTTGCCGGCTTTTTTCTATCAGTTGGCGGTCTTGCGGGGGTGCTTCTCCTCAACCCCCTTTATTGGCTTATCCTTACTCTGTGGGGTTGCCTGCAATGGAAACTCATATACTTCGATTATACTGACGAGACTGAGCAATACTATACCGTCTGGAGTCAGCTTTCATGGGTCTTTTTCGTGCTGGCGATACTGCTCTTCGCGTCAAATTTTGCCCTTATACTATTGAACATTCTTGCCTGCCAACGCAGGAGACTATGGCGCCTACTCCCCTATGCTATACTCGCCCCCCTGTACTGGGGCCTCATAAGTCTTGCTGCGTGGAAAGGTGCACTGCAATTAATCCGAAAGCCACATTACTGGGAAAAAACAGAGCACGGGCTGGATTCAACGCATAATTCTTCATCGAGGTAAACCGTAACGTTTTGGACGACGCCAGCCGCGACCTATGTCACGGCGAGTTTTTCTTCGCCGACGACACCGATTCGCTGATTCAGGCCAGCTTATGCAAGAAAGTACGACAGGAGGAATCGAAGGAGAATAGCCTCGCGAAAAATGAAAACTCCGACTGACGTGTGCCTTTGCGCCACAGGAATGGCTGCAGAAATGAGAATCATGCAGATCAAATCAGCCTGAGCGGTTCAGATTTTGAAAACGAAAGTGGATCTCCTTGCAGTGTGACAATAAGATATTAACCAGCAATGAAACAGGTGGAGCGTTTCGAGGACGCCGTCTTCGCGCCATTGTGCCAGCCTGTTCCAGAGCGTCATGCCGGTGCAGCCCATCTCCTGCGG
>JAFGWW010000202.1 GCA_016936955.1 Planctomycetota bacterium
CAGATAAGCATTTTGCCGCCCTTTCGGTAAGAATCGCGCATGATTTCGTAAGCGGCCAGAATATCGCTTTCGCACGGAGCGAGCTCCGGGCGGCGGGCGATGAGTTCCTGAAGGTGCTTGCTCATATATAACCTTTCAAAAGCCTTCGGAGAGGCATACTCCTGCATGTGTCGCGTGAAGAGAATAATCCTTCTCGCGGAATAATATTGTACGGGTGATGGTGGCAATTGCAAGAAAGGAGGTTGCGGAGGGGGATCAGTCAATCGCCATGAGGATAATTACTCGCACTCCGAAAAACCCCGTTCGTGCTGAGCCTGTCGAAGAATGAATGACATTCCGCATTTATCATTCGCACTTCGACAGGCTCAGCACGAACGAAAAGATGGAAAAGTTCGGATAAAAAAGAGGCGGCTCATGGTTTTGCCCCTGCGGATATATATAATGAACTGCCGGATGTTTTTCTTACTTCTCCGGCAATAGTTTATGAAAAAAATCATCGGACTGACAATCCTGACCCTTGCCGCCCTCACCCTAGATTATCTATTCAGGGCGCGGGATATTTTCGTGCGCGGCGATATGACGCTTGCCCTCGCCTTCTGCTGGCTCTGGATTCTATTCGGTCTTATCCAGTTCGGGAAAAAAGGCGACGACTTTCCAGCTTCCACAGAGACGCCTGCGGGCAAAGCCTTCCCGTATTTCTGGTTGATCCTGCCTGCGGTGGTTTCGGCGTGCATAGCTCTCGTGGTTTTGAAAGGCATGCCGAACTCTGGCGACGAATATTCTTACGCCTTTCAGGCCGAACTTTTTTCCAAAGGCAAGCTGCACGCGAACGGGACGACAATCGCCCCGTGGATCAAGATGCAGCATGTCATCACGGGGGAGAAGATATACTCTAAATATCCCCCCGGCTGGCCGTGCGTTCTCGCTCTGGGCAAGGCGCTCGGGAGTCCGTGGCTGGTCAATCCTCTTCTCGGGGTTGTTGCCCTGCTCGGCCTTTACAGGCTGGTTGAACTGGTGGCCGGGAAAAAAGCTGCGCGCTATTCCCTGATCATGGCCGCAACTTCGCCTTTCTTTATCTTCAATGCGGCTTCGTATTTTTCGCACATCATGCTTTTCGCGGCGGTGGCGTGGATGTGGTACTTCTCCATTTCCGCATTGGAGAAAGGAAAGAGGGCTGACGCATTTCTTGCGGGCATTGCGTGGGGCGTCGCTTTAAGCGTAAGGCCCGCGAGTGCGATTATTGCCGCCGCGCCGCTTCTGCTGTATGCCCTTCGCGATCTGGCGCGCGGAAAACTTTCCCCACTCACGGCAACATGTTTCCTGCTGTCGGCAATTCCGCTGGCCGGGATTATGCCGGGGTACAATTATCTTATGCAGGGCACGCCTTGGGTGAGTGGATACTCTATTTACGACAGCAAAAGCATTGCCCCCCATCTCTCGGCTTGGCAGTTGCTGGTTCCGGTTTCATGGCTGGTGCTGCTCTGCTCGTGGACGCCTCTGGGTCCCTTCATCGCGGCGGGAAGGATTTTCGGGCGCGGCTGGTTTGTTGATGAGAAATACCGGTGGGAGAGGCTTGGCGTTATCGCCTTTTTGTTGCAGGCGGGGAGTTATGGTTTGCTTGTAGACAAGGCGGGCGACCAGTACGGCCCGCGATATTTTCTCGACGCGTCCTTTGTGCTCTTCTGGTTGGCGGGGGCGCGGCTCTCGGCGTGGGCGGAAGAAGGAACGGCGCGGAAGAGCGGTTTTGTTTTGAAAGCTGTCCTCGCCCTCTCCCTTGCTGCGGTTCTGCCCTTCAATATTTACCGCCTTCACCAGCAGGTGGAGAAGAGGTGGAGCGCGGTCGAGTCTATCCGGAAAGAGGTGCGCGGCCCTTCGATTGTCATAATTCACGACGACGAGTGGGGCAAGGGACGCACCGCCCTTCAGATCAACAATACAGAATTCGACAACGAGGTGCTCTTCCTCTTCGATCTTGGCGAGGCGAATAAAAAACTGTTCTCCCTCTTCCCGGACCGCACTATCTACCGTTATGTGCCGGAAAAGAACGGCGGACTCGGTAGGCTTGAAAAATATCCGAAGCCATAGTTTTTTTATAAATCCGCAATTATGAACGCTTACCCGCCGAATAAGGACACCGAGCGCGGCGCGTTTTGTAAGCATTCAAACAAGTCAACGGAGCACGCCAGGAAGTTACCGCCGGATGTATGCGCGGGTACATTACAATGCGTGGTGATTTTTACGCTTTGACGGAACCCCGCTGAAGGCATATAGTCTGGACATTTGTATTCTGTGCCCTATGAATAAAAGGATATACCAATGTCAAAGTTTAGAATCCATCTGCTTGTGCTCTCGGTGCTGTTGTTTGGTTTCAGCTGCCGCGCCGAAGAGCCGGTGAAGAAGATCCGCATCCTCGGGGTAGGCAACAGCTTTACCGTCAACTCCACCAAATTCCTTACCGCCATCATTAAATCGGACAAAGAGGTCGACGCTGATGTGGGCGTGGCTTATATCGGCGGCTGCCCGATGGACAAGCATGTCACCCTTGCGAAAATCCACGAGGAAAACCCGGAAGACCCCAAGGGTATGGCCTACAGATATATAATGAACCGTGAGACGAAAAAGGAGAAGGCCTCACTGAAGGAGATGCTGCTCGACGGAAAGTGGGACTACATCACCATCCAGCAGGTAAGCACCAAGAGTTACAAGCCTGAAACCTATTATCCCTACGCGAAAGAGCTCTGCGATTACATTAAAAAATACGCTCCCGACGCGAAGATTGTTATTCACGAAACCTGGGCGCACCGGGTGGACTGTCCACGCGTAAAACAATGGAACCTCCCCCCCGCGGAGATGTACGCAAAGCTTCACGCCGCATACGGGAAGATCGGCAAGGAACTCGGCCTCGACATAATTCCCGTAGGCACCGCCTTCGAGAATGCGAAAAAGCTTCCCCTCTGGGATTACGTGGCGCCGGAGAATTTCGATCCCAAGAAACTGGTTTATCCGGAACCGCTTCCTGATCAGAGCAAGAGTCTCCATAATGGCTACTACTGGGGAACGGACAAGAAAGACAAGACCAAGAAATTTGTCGGCATGGACGGCTTTCATGCCGGAGTGCCGGGAGAGTATCTTGGCGGATTGGTCTGGTATGAATTCTTCTTCAATAAAGACGCCCGCAACATTACCTACGCCCCGGATGAACTGAAAGGCGAGAAGGCGGAGTCACTGCGCAAGGTCGCCCACGAAACGATGGAGACGGCCCGCGCGGAGAAAGCCGATAAAACGGAAGCGCCTAAAGAATAAAAGACGAGTTGAGAAATAAGCAAGCGCATCGGCCAGCCGGTGCGCTTTTTTATTTGCTCATGTTTACTACCAACCCCAGCGATAACGGTCGGCCCCGTTCTTTTTTCTGCATTCGCTGCGGTAGGCTCCGGGTGGCAAGCCCGTCTGCTTCTTGAAGACTTTGTTGAAATGATAGGGGTCGCCGAAACCGGCGCTGGCAGCGATTTCCTTTACCATCAACTCCGTCCCTTCCAGAAGGCTTTGTGCATGCCTGATCCGCTCCTGCGTGAGAAGTTCGGAGAAGGACTCGCCGAAAAGCTCCTTAACGAGATGGCTCGTGCGCGAGGGGGATAAATTAAGCTGGCGGGCGAGGTCATTCAGCCCGATTCCTTCGGTGGCGTTATAGCGCACAAAGCGGATTATCTCCTGCTGGCGCGATTCGTCGGGCAGGGTGAGGATGGAGCGTTCGTCAAGCATCTCCAGCATCCCGCGGGCATAGACCGAGAGGATGGCGGTGAGGTCGGCTATCCGGTGTTGCGGAATGGCGGGAAGCCTGTTGTAGGCTTCTGCGAATTCTTCGGGCAGTTCATGCAGAAGACGCGGCTTCTTTCTTGCCCGCCAGACCCCGGCAAAGAGGGAGCCGAAGTGGCGACCGTCGCGGATAAGGGGGATCACAATCTCACTCACATCTTTCCAGCAGGTATGAATAAAGGGCTTGCCTTTCTTAACCCCTTCGGCGTTCATTTCATAACGGCAGTGGTCGATGCAACGCTGGCAGAAGCCGATGCGGCAGATCTCGTTCTTGCGGTGGCTCTGGCGGTAGTGGCTGAGGATGGCGCTGCCGGCGGTGGTGTGGAAGATGCCGTTACGGTCGATAATGGTTGCGGAGATGCCGAGGGAAGTTACAAGCGCGGCAAGTGAGGTTTCGATCGTCGAGTCCATTTATCGCCCCATAATGGTCTAAATATGCCACCAGTAGCATTATAACACAATAATATGACGCGGGCATCCATTTTTTTCACCTTTGCCGGGGGTAATATGCTATAGACGGTTTACGGAAAAGCAGGCTTATTCATATCATAAAGGACGATTACCATGCGGAACGCGACATTGGACGATTACGGCGCACTCCTTTTCCCTTGGCTAGGGCAGGCGGAAAGCGAGGTGTACGATCTTCCCGGCACCGGGCTTTGTTGCTTCGGCCCTGGCGAGAGCGGGCACTGGTCGCTTCAGACCAACGGCACGGCCTTCACTGCTTTTGCGATAGGTGCAAAACTGGCTGAGAAGCTTGAAAATATCCCGGCAGGGATAAGGGCAGATAAGCTGCGCGACCGGGCGCTCGGGATGTTGCGCTTTGCCATCAAGACCCACAAGTCGGGTACGGAGACTTGCACCGACGGGGAGAGGTGGGGACACTTCTGGATCAGCGTGCTCTGCCTTGAACGCATGCTGGCCGGTATCGAGGCGCTGGACGAATATCTCACGGACGAGGACAGGGAAGACCTGCGCCGTGTTTTCATGAGCGAATCCGACTGGCTGCTCGATGAGTATACGCTAGTTGCCGGGCCGGTTGATAATAACAAGCCAGAGAGCAATCTCTGGAACGGGGTAATGCTGATGCGCACCGCGATGCTTTATCCCGATGCGCCGCGCGCGGAGGAATATCGCACGCGCGGCAGGGCTTTCCTCCTCAATTCGATTTCCCTTCCCGCCGACAGGGATTCGCAGGAAATCTTCGGCGGCAAGCCCCTCTCGGAATGGCATGTGGGGAATAATTTCTTCGAAACCCTCAGCCTCAACCACCACGGATATCTTAACGTGGGCTACATGGTGATAACCCTCTCCAACCTCGCCATGTTCCACTTCACCTGCCGCCTGCGCGGAATGGAAGCGCCGGAAGAACTTTATCTCCATGCGGAAGAGTTGTGGGATCTGGTCAAGCTCTGCACCTTCCCCGACGGCAGGATGATGCGTATCGGCGGCGACACGCGCGCCCGTTACTGTTACTGCCAGGATTATTCGTTGCCGGTTTGGTTTCTGGCGCATGACCGTTTCAATGACGCCGGAGCGCTCGGTTTCGAGGCGCCGTGGCTGGAACAGGTAAAGACGGATCAGGACGCGGGTGGTGACGGAACATTTCTCGGCGCGCGGTGCGCAGGCATGCGTAAGAATTCGCCGAACTATTTCCTGCGCCTCGAAGGCGACAAGGCCGCCACTCTGGCCATGGCGGCATGGTGGCGGATGAGCGGTTTCGCAGACGGAGATGAGGCGGCC
>JAFGWW010000203.1 GCA_016936955.1 Planctomycetota bacterium
AGGTCTACTCTTGGGTCGATAAGGGCTATTACCGCGTGGGCGAGACGGTGCAGGCTTCGTTCAATGCCCAGACCCTTGACCAGAAAGGTGTGAAGGGCAAGGGTGTGCTTTCCCTTATGCGTGTAACTTACGACAAGAACAACAAGCCGGTCGAGAGCGAGGTGCAGAAGTGGGACCTCGACACCGGCGAGGACGGCCGCGCCGAACTCCAGCTCAAGGCCTCGCAGGCCGGGCAGTACAGGCTTTCCTATAAAGTGACCGACGCGAGGGATCACACCATCGAAGGCGGTTATGTTTTTCTCGTGCGCGGTGAGGGCTTCGACGGCCGGGAGTTCCGCTTCAACCATATCGAAATCGTGACCGACAAGAAAGAATACGCCCCCGGCGAGAAGGTCAGGGTTATGATCAATACCGATAAGGCCGGCTCTTCCGTGCTCCTCTTCCTCCGCCCGAGCAACGGCGCCTACCTGAGGCCTGAGATTATCAATCTGGTCGGCAAGAGTGTGGTCCATGAGATTGAGATCAGCAAGAAGGATATGCCGAACTTCTTTGTCGAGGCGGTTACGGTGGCGGACGGGCAGGTGCATCAGGAGACGCGCGAGATAATCGTGCCGCCCGAGAAGCGCGTGCTCAACGTCGAGGTGCTTCCCGACAGCGCCGAGTATAAACCCGGAGCAAAGGCAAAGGTCAAGGTCAAACTCACCGATTTCTTCGGCAAGCCTTTTGTCGGCTCCACCGTCATGACGGTCTACGACAAGTCTGTCGAGTACATCTCGGGCGGAAGCAACGTGCCTGCAATCCGTGACTTTTTCTGGAAGTGGCGCAGAAGCCACCATCCGTCAATCCAACACAGCCTCCAGCGTTGGTTCGGGGAAATTCTCAAAAACAACGAAACGGGAATGAGCAACCTTGGCGTCTTCGGACATCTCACGGCAGACAGCTTTGAGGGCGCAGAACTCGAGGATGTGGAGATGGAGATGGAGGGCAATGCGCGTGGCGTCATGGGTGCAGTGAAAATGCGGCGGATGATGCCCATGGCGAAGTCGGAAATGGCCTGCGATGCCGCCGCTCCCGCGGTTGAGGAGGCGAAGAATGAGCTTAGGGAGATGAAAACGAAATTCAGTATTAAGATCGGCGGCGCGGTCGAAATGAATGCGCCCGAGGTTGCACCGGGCGAGCCAGCACTGGCGGCGACTACGGTAAGGAAAAACTTCGCCGATACCGCTTTCTGGAAAGCTGTTCTGAGTACCGACGAAAACGGCGTGGCCGAGGTCGAGTTTGATATGCCGGAGCAGCTTACGGGCTGGAAGGTCAAGGTATGGGCCATGGGGCATGGCACCAAGGTGGGGCAGGGTGAGGCCGGGGTTGTGACCCGCAAGAACCTGATGCTCCGCATGCAGGCCCCGCGCTTCTTCGTCCAGAAGGACGAGGTTGTCCTCTCGGCCAATATCCATAACTATCTCAAGGGCGACAAGGACGTTACCGCCATACTCGAACTTGACGGCACGGCCGTTATCCCGGTTGAGGGCGTGGTTGTTCTGAAGGCCGGCAAAGATATCAAGGCGGGGCAGGTGCAGGCCCTTCTTGATGAATTGAAAAATGCTGGGGTAAAAGACGTCAGGATCGAGACGGTCGAAGGCACGACGCTGAGCTTTGCGGCTACCCGCAAGATTGCGGTAAAGGCAAACGGCGAGGAGCGCGTCGACTGGCGCGTCAGGGTGCTGAATGAGGGCGAAGCTGTTCTGCGCATGAAGGCCCTCACTGACGAGGAATCGGACGCCATGGAGATGCGCTTCCCCTCCTTCGTCCACGGCATGATGAAGCAGGTACCCAAGTGCGGCGTGATCCGCCCCGAAGGCGACGGCGCGAAGATTGTCTTCAACGTTCCCGCCGAGCGCAGGATAAACGAGTCGAAACTTGAACTCCGCTACTCGCCCACCCTCGCCATGGCCATGGTGGACGCGCTGCCTTATCTGGTCGAGTATCCTTACGGGTGTACCGAGCAGACGCTGAACAAGTTTATCCCCACCGTGGTCACCCAGAAGATTCTGATCGACATGGGGGTTAAGCTTGAGGATATCAAAAACAAGCGGAGCAACCTCAACGCCCAGGAAATCGGCGATGACGTGGAGCGCGCGAAGCAGTGGAAGAAAAACCGCACTACGACCCACGACGAGTACGGCAACCTTGTGGATTACAATCCGGTCTTCGACGAGGACAAGGTGCAGAGTATGGTCAAAGTGGGCGTGAAACACCTTGCCAATATGCAGTTGAGCGACGGCGGCTGGGGCTGGTTCAGCGGTTATGGCGAGAGCAGCTATCCGCATACGACCGCGACGGTGATTCACGGCCTTCAGGTTACGCGCAAGAATAATATCGCCATCGTCCCGGGTGTGATTGCCCGCGGCGTGGAATGGCTCAAGCGTTATCAGGCCGAGCAGATTTTCAGGCTTGAGAATGCGCTCAAGGATCCGAAGGTGCGCCCGTGGAAGAGCAGCGCCGACGATCTCGACGCCATGGTGTATATGGTGCTGGTTGACGAGAAGGTGGATAATGTCAAGATGCGCGACTTCCTTTACCGCGACCGCAACCGCCTCTCGGTTTATGCAAAGTGCATGTTCGGCATGGCGCTGCACAATGTCGGCGACGTGGAGAAGCGCGATATGGTTATCCGCAACGTCGAGCAGTTCGTTGTCAAGGATAAGGAGAATCAGACCGCTTACCTCAAACTCGGCAACGAGGGCTATTGGTGGTACTGGTACGGTTCTGAATATGAAGCCCATGCCTACTTCCTCAAGCTTCTCTCGCTGGTGAAGCCGAAGGACGAGACCGCTTCGTGGCTGGTAAAGTATCTGCTCAACAACCGCAAGCACGCTACCTACTGGAACTCGACCCGTGACACGGCTCTCGTGCTTGAGGCTTTCGCCGACTATATCCACGCCACCGGCGAGGACGAACCTGACATGACGGTCGAGATCCTTGTGAACGGCAAGAAAATGAAAGAGGTTAAGATTAACAAGGATAACCTCTTCACTTATGACAACAAGTTCGAGCTTGTCGGCGACGCGGTCGGCACGGGCGAGCAGGTTGTTGAGATCCGCAAGACCGGCAAGGGCCCGCTCTACTTCAATGCCTACATGAATTATTTCACGCTCGAGGATTACATCACCAAGGCCGGGCTTGAGATCAAGGTGGAGCGCAAGTATTACAAGCTGGAGCGCGAAGACAAGACCATCAAGGCCGAGGGTTCCCGTGGTCAGGCGGTGGATCAGAAGATAGAAAAATACCGTCGCGTCCCCATCAAGGATCTGGACGTACTCAAGAGCGGCGATCTGGTTGAGATCGAACTTGAGATCGCGTCGAAGAATGATTACGAGTATATCATCTTCGAGGACATGAAGCCCGCCGGCTTCGAACCGGTCGAAGTGCGCAGCGGTTATAACGGTAACGACATGGGTGCGTATGTTGAGTTCCGCGACGAGAAGGTAGCCTTCTTCATCCGCGCCCTCGCCCGCGGCAACCACAGCGTAAGCTACCGCATGCGCGCCGAGATCCCGGGCAAATTTTCTGCCCTCCCGACCCGCGCCTATGCGATGTACGCGCCGGAACTCAAGGCCAACTCCGATGAGATCAAGCTCAAGGTGGAGGACGCGGAGGAGTAGGCCGCAGCTTTAATCCGAACCACGTTTTTCACAAGCCCCGGCGCGTGCGTGTCGGGGCTTATTCTTGGGGGCGGCTGTTGTGTCAAAAAAAAAGTTTCAAAGATTCGAACCTTTGTTTTCCGGGCGCGTTTGTTAATGGTGGAAAAGGAAAAATATACAGGCGTGCACGCCCACTGATATTCGAGTTTGTCTTCCGCGCGGTCTGCGTGGAGGCGGGTGCCGAGAGCATCCGTCCGTATCGGAGGGTTTTAAAATGCAAGCCGGAACCAACCAGAGCCTGCCCGTTAATGGCGAGAATGATTATTACGAAGAAGACGCCGGAATAGGCGCCGCCCTTGCCGCCGAGATGCATGGCGCGCCGTGGTATCTCTCTTCAGTCGCCGCCCACATGGTTCTCTTTCTCGTTCTCCTCATGATCCCCGTCAGTTCCCCGGATCAGATTGAGCGCACCGTGGTTATTCCAGTCATGACAATCGAGGAGCCTGTGATCGAGGATAAAGTTGTTGAGGATATGACGCCTCCCGACAAGCCTGTTGATGTAGAAGTCGAAAAGCAGGAAACCTTCGAGCCTAAAATCAGTGATATTGTTCCTGATGTTACGACAAAAGATCTCGATATCCCCGACATGGATCCCACCGACGATGTCGTGGGGGCTGAGGAAATTGGCTCTACCGATGCCATGGAACAGTTCAATGATAATTTCACCCAACCGGCTGTTATCGCGATCAATAATAATGGCCCCAGCGGCAGCAAAGGGCCTTTCGGTTGGCGCAGGCGTGGAACTCCTACCCAGAAGAAACGCATCACCAAACGATACGATTTCCCGCCTGTCACCTCCGCCGTCAACGCCTTGAACTGGCTTGCCGCCCATCAGGAACCCTCTGGCAACTGGTCTTGCGAGAAGTACGGCGGCGCGGGGCACGACACCTCCGTTACCGCCATGGCCGTCCTCGCTTTCCTCGCCAACGGCAACGGCCCCGGCGCAGGCAAGTTCTGCAAGAATGTGGAGAAGGGCGTAGAGTGGTTGCTCTCGCAGCAGGATGCTTCCGGCCGGGTTGGCCCCCACCGTTACGAAGCAGCTTTCGGAACCATGGCCCTTGCTGAAGCTTACGGCATGTCGAACAATTCGTGGAAAAAGAAGCTGAAAGATCCTGCCCAGCGCGCGATCGATTACGCTGTGGCAAGCCAGTGCACCGCCGGTGGTTGGGACTATGCCCCGAAGAGCAAGCGCAACGATACATCCGTAACCGGCTGGTGGGTCATGGCGATCAAGTCGGCCAAGGTTGCGGGGCTTCATGTCGAGAAGGGCGTATTCGAGAAGGCGCTGGCTTACATGCAGGCCGCCACCACTAACGAAGGTTCTGTGAGTTACGCTGGTGATTACGCCGCAGTCGGTAATGTAAAGGCGGGTGGCGGTTCCATCAGGATGAGCGCTGTCAGCCTTACCTGCCAGTACTTCCTCGGTGGCAATGTGAACGATCCGAAGTTCGGCGGCGCTCTGCGCAAGGTTGCCCCCCAAGGCATGAACGCGGACAAACTGGACTTCTACCTCTGGTACTATCAGGGCCTTGGCCTTCTCCACCGCGGCCCCAGAAGTGGTGAGTGGAAGAACTTCGCCGGCAACGTAAAGGTGGCTATCTACGGCACCCAGATCAACAAGGGCAAGTACGAGGAAAATCGCGGCTCCTGGAATCCCGATACCGACCCCTACGGCGCAAAGTGGGGCAGGGTTGGGCAGACCGCAATCGGCGCGCTGATCCTCTCTCTTCCCTGGAGATATGAAGTCAAAGCTTAGGCTGGGTCCCGTAATTCATCAGGGCCGCAGAGAAGCGTAAAGGATGAATATGCAAGGTGCGAGGAGGGCGAAACGCGGCCCGTTTTAACCGACGAGCAACGAAGCAGATTCGTCCTTTGCGCTTACATAAGGAACTTTATACATTAACGCGCGCTCCGGCTCAGCCGCTTCCGCGTTGCCGCCTTGCCCCAACCAATAAGGTTGCGACTGCGGCGTCGCCTTGAATCGACTGAGCCGGAACGCGTCTGCGACCCTGAGGAATTGCGGGACACAGCCTAGTCGAAGGAAGAAACAGGGCGGGCAAAAAAAGCGCTTCCGGATTTCCGGAGGCGCTTGTTTTATTCTTCATGCCTTTCCGCAGCAACCCATTCCTATTTGAAAAAGCTCTCCTCCAGTTTCGCAAGGGTCGAGATCAGCTCCTTCCGTACCGCCCTCGCGGCAAGCAGGTCGCGCCATTCGTTCTGGCTTACCGCGTAGGATATGCGCGAGAGTAGATGAAGGTGGGTGCGCATGTTGGGGCAGCAGGGGATGAATACTATGTCCACCGGCTCGCCGTCGACCGAATGCCAATCCACCGGTTTTGCGAGAATGCAGAGTGATACCTGGGGCTCCCCGATCTCGACTAGAGAGTTGCGCATGTGCGGAATGGCGATGCCGTGGCCGATGCCGGTTGAGGCGAGGGATTCCCGCGCAAGGAGGGCGCCGCTGATGTATTCGCGGTCCACATGGCGCGGAAGGCGGATAATTGAAACCGCCTCCTCTATCACCTCCGAAGGGGTGCTGCCGTCCACCTGATAATAGACGCCGCCGTTCTGGATGGCCTGATAAAGGGTGGGCAGGTCTTCCTTTTTTATTTCCGGTTCCTGAATCAGCTCCGGCGAAATCTTGCGCCCCGTGGCTTGCGCCCAGATAATCAGGTCTTCCCGCGAGAAGCGGTACTGGTCGCCCGCGCGGCTGTGCGGAACCGTCCCGGCGGAGGCCCAGCGGTATACTGTCTTTTCTGAAACGTCCAGGAAATGGGCTGCTTCCCGGACATTCATCAGCTCTTTGTCTAGCGGTTTTTCTGCCACACTGCCCCTCTCTCTAGAGTACACATTGCTGTTGCATGTCCACAATAGAGCATAGATTATTGCTGGCGCTTGGTCAAGCAGGGGTGATAATTATTTCATATTTTATATAAAAGTCTACGTCTTCATAGCTATAAGTGCTTTATGGTAAATATCTTAAAATAATAAGTGGCGTTCTTTTGTCTTCTCGCCGGCTCTGCTTCCTTGACAATACGGATATTGGCTATATAGTGTCCATAGATGTCCAAATGGGGTATTATGACATGACGGCACCGAGAAGAGACAGCATAACTGTTGGGCAGCGCCTTTTTCTTTTATGGGGGCTGGCGGCATTCTGTTTTTCCTCTGTCTTTTCCGCGTTTTTCACGGATCCGGCCGTTATCGGCGATAAATGCACCAGTAATCCCTTCTTTTCAGCGGATGGAGCCATGGCTGGCGGTGGTCTCGGAAGGGAGATGCCGGATAACTGCAGCCCAGAACTGAGGCTTCTGGAGGAGAAGGAGAGAAGCGCCGATTCCTGCCTGCTCCTGCCTTCCGCATCAGTTCCAGCCCCGATAATTATCCAAAGCGAGTCGATTTCATGGCCTTCCGGTATTTTGGCCGGTATTTTTCCAATCGATAAAAAGCTGTCATTTCTGCTTACGGTAAAACTTATTCGATAATATAATGTTGGAGTCGGCAGCTTTCGGCTGTTTTCGGGGTACTGAGCTGAATGTTTACTTAGAGCTTCTAAAATAACTATTTCTTTTGCTCCAGCTCTTCGTTGTCGGATTTTTGAAAATGCTCATGTATACAGCATACACTGCGCTTTTCAAAAACCCTTACTCCTCGATCTGAAGCAAAATCCGAGGTTCTTTTAGAAGCTCTTATATCACTGGCGTTTTTTTTACAGCAGTCTGGTTGCCTTTAAGGAACCTCGCCGTGAATCCGGAGATAAGATATGGCACTAGGTGGTAATGGCGGAATGAGTTTTGACGGGGTGCTTTCCGAGGACAGGGTTCTTTTTCTCGCATGCGATGACAAAAAGAGCGCCCTCCAGGAGTTGATCGATAAGCTGGCCCTCTCGCCCGCGATCGAGGATAAGGCGGCCCTGACGGAAGGAATTTTCCACCGCGAGTCCCTCATGAGCACCGGGATCGGTCTGGGAGTAGGGGTTCCCCACGTTCGCCTTGAATCGGTAAAGAAGCCGGTCATGGCGGTCGGCATCTGCCATAAAGCCCTGAGTGACTACGAATCCATCGATAATCAGCCAGTATCCATAATATTCATGATTGCTGCGGGTGAAAACCAGCACGCCGAGCACCTCTCCATCCTTTCTGCCCTCAGCAGGCTATGCAAGGACGAGGGCTTCAGGAGCGAGCTTCTCGCGCAGACGACGTCCAAATCGGTTTACCAGCTGATTACGGGCGGGAAGGACTAGGCATGGAACATCTTGGACTTGGAATTCTAATACTGCTTGGGGCATGTCTTTTTGGAGGGGCGCTGGGTGCGTCATTCTTCCAGTGGCTCCGCATACCGCAGGTAGTCGGTTATATCGCCATCGGCCTGATCGTCGGAGAGAGCGGCTTCAAGCTTGTTACTACTGACGCAATCGTCAGCCTTAGGCCGTTCAACCTGTTTGCCCTCGGAATTATCGGCTTTCTGGTGGGCGGTGAATTAAGGATAGACACCTTCCGGAAGTACGCGCGACAATTCGTTGCGATTCTTCTCGGCGAGGGGTTGGCGGCGTTCATGCTGGTCGGCGTATCCACCACTACGATTCTCTATCTGATCCTGCATGACTTCACGGTTGCCGTGGCGGCAGGTACAGTATTCGGTGCCATCGCCTCCGCCACCGACCCCGCCTCGACCATCGACGTGCTCTGGGAATACCGTGCGCGCGGTGTGGTGACTACCTCAATTACCGCTATCGTCGCCCTCGACGACGCCCTCGCCATGACGCTCTATGGTCTGGGTACCGGTGTGGCGCAGCTCCTGACTAGCGGCAACGCCGATTTTGGCTACGAGATATGGCGCATCGCTGTCGAACTTCTCGGCGCGATTCTGGTCGGTTTCATCTTCGCCGTCGGACTGCGTTATCTCCTGCGCTGGATGCACAAGCCGGAGAAGGCCCTCGCCATCTCGATCGGCCTGATCCTGCTCCTGATCGGTATCGCCAACCACACCGGCATGGATATTATCCTCGCCGCGATGATGATGGGCTTTACCCTTATCAATCTGGTTCCGCGCCGGAGCGAACACGTCTTCAGCGTTCTGCGCGGATTTTCCGCGCCGATCTATGTGCTCTTTTTCGTGCTTGTTGGCGCGCGCCTTTCCCTCTCCGGTCTTCCTCTGTGGCTGTGGGGCATTATCGCCGCTTATGTTGTCGGACGCAGTGCTGGTAAGCTCGGCGGCGCGTGGTTGGGTGCGAAGATCACCGGCGCCCAGCCTAACGTCCGCAAGTATCTCGGCTTCGGACTTTTTGCCCAGGGCGGAGTGGCGGTTGGTCTTTCGATCATGGCCAGCCAGCACCTTTCGAATATTCCTATTGCCCCGGGTATGTCGGTTGGTGATGCGATCATCTTCGCCGTGACCGCAACAACCCTGATCGTCCAGGTCAGCGGCCCGCCCCTTGTAAAGATGGCTATCCAGCGGTCGGGAGAAGCTGGGCGCAACATCACCGACGAAGACGTGATCGCAAGTTCCAAGGTCAGCGATATGATGGCGGGTGATATTAACCCCTTCAATGAGAGCATGCGCCTCGTCGATGCGGTCAAGGCCTTGTCTGCAAGCAACCTTGACATGGTCCCTGTGGTCGACGGTGGAGGCAAGCTGATCGGCACCATCTCGCTCCAGGGCATGCGCAACGTGCTTATCGACCAGGATACCTGGCAGTGGCTGCTGGTGTCCGACGTCCTTGAGCCGGTTCCAGAATGCGTTTTTGCCGATGCGTCTCTTCATGACGCGTTGGAGCTGATGGCGCAGGTGCACGCGACCCAGATGCCGGTCATCAACAACAAGGAAGAGAGAAAGCCGGAAGGCATTCTCGATTACAATATGGCTCGAAGAAGGATAACCGACGAGGTCATTCACCGTCAGGGATCTTTCGACGCTTGATGCATGGAAAGCGGAGAGTATGTCAAATAACGAATTAGATCTGGATAAGAAGAGCGTACGGGATATACGGAATCTCATTGTGGCTGATGCTACGACAATCAGCCCTGATTGCGAGATAGTCGATATCCTCAAGGCCATCAACAGCGACCTCCGTACCCGCCACGTTTACGTGGTTGACGAGGAGAACAGGTTGCTGGGCGATGTTCGTATGAACCGCATGGTGGAATTCCTCTTTCCTTACACAGCCATGATCGAAAAGGGGCATGACGTGCTCTCCGGCAAGTTTGTACCTTTCGGCGCGAAAACCGCCGCCGAGATAATGAACCGCGAGCCCTCACCCGTCACAGAAAATACTCACTTGTCTGATGTTGCACGCATCATGATGAGGGAGCAGATAAATGAATTGCCCGTGGTCGACGACGAGATGCATGTCGTCGGCGAGGTTAATTTTTATGAGATTATCGCCGCTTACCTTAATGAAGTAGGGAAGGGGGGAGAATCGTGACGGATTTATTTTTGCAGAGGGTTTTTTATGGAATTGGTAGACGCATTAACTACGAAAACTATCGTCACAAAACTCGATGTGGCGGATAAGTGGGATCTTCTCGAAAAAATGACCGACCTTTTCGAAAGGTCGGGAAGTCTTGAGGGCCAACCGGTAACCAGGGCGGATGTGATCAAGTCCCTCATCGCCCGCGAAGAGGCGCAGAGCACCGGCCTGGGCGAGGGGCTTGCAATTCCCCACGCAAGGCTCCACGGCTTCAAGGGTATGGCCATCGCCCTTGCTTCGCTCAAAACCCCCATACACTTTGAGGCCCTTGATGACAAGCCGGTCTCGCTTGTGTGGGCTATCCTCTTTCCCGAGGATGAGCCGACCATTGCCCTGCAGGCTTACGCCAAGGTGCAGGAACTGATGCAGGATGATGCGATCCGCTCCTACTTCTGTTCGGTCGACGATCCGGAGAAGATCTACCAGTATATAGCCCAGCGCCGGATCTCCGTCGGCGACTGCCTCACCGCGCGCGACATCATGCGCTCCCCCAGCACCAAAATTCTACCCGACATGCCCCTGCGCGATGTGGTTCGCCAGATGCGCAAGCACAGCACCGAAGCCGTTCCCGTGGAGGATGAGAACCGGCGCATCCTCGGCGAGATCACCTGTGACCGCCTCTTCCAGTTCGGTATGCCTGACTTCTTCAACCAGCTTCAGAGCGTCCAGTTCATAAGCCGCTTCGATCCATTCGAGAGATATTTCAGCGAAGAGGCCAAGGCCACCGCCTCGGACGTCATGGAGAGCAGCTACGCGGTCGTCCCGCCGGATGCGACCATGCTTGAAGTCGTCTTCTCCCTTACAGTGCAGAACCACCTGAAGGTTTACGTCGTCGAAGAAGGAATTCGAATCGGAACAATCGACAGAACCGAGGTTCTCGACCGCATCCTTGACTTTTAGCCCCTCGGCCCGCTTCGCCTGCGGTCCGACTGAAGAGGAACTCTAATGATTGTTGCTGTTATTATCTTCGCCATTACCTATGTTTTTATAGCCAGCGAGAAAGTAGACAAGACCATCGCCGCCATGCTTGGCGCATCCGCGGTTATTCTTGCGGGACAGATAAGTTATCAGGATGCGCTCAAGACCATCGACCTGAACGTGATCTACCTGCTTGTCGGAATGATGATTATAGTTCATATTCTCGCCACCACCGGCATCTTCGAGTGGATTGCGGTCTCGGTTGCGCAGAAGGCCAAGGGTAAGGCGCTCCCCCTTCTTGTGCTTCTGCTCGCGGTCACCGCGGTTCTCTCCGCCTTTCTCGACAACGTGACGACCGTAATCCTGATTGCGCCCATCACCATCCTGATTACGCAGATCCTTGAGATCCCCACCGTGCCTTTCCTGATTCTGGAGGCGGTCTTCTCGAATATCGGCGGAACGGGAACACTGGTCGGCGACCCGCCCAACGTCCTGATCGGCTCCCAGACCCATCTCGCTTTCAACGATTTCCTGATCCACCTCGGCCCGGTCGTTGTTGTCATCGGTGTGTTCTCGCTGCCCCTTGTCATATGGCTGCTCCGCAAGTCGCTTGTCGTAAACGAAGCCGCCCGCGCGCGCATCATGGC
>JAFGWW010000204.1 GCA_016936955.1 Planctomycetota bacterium
CGAGGAGAAGGCCCTCGCCGACGCGCTCCGTGACGGACAGGTCGGGTCGGCCGGAATTGACACCTGGACCAGCGAACCGATGAAGGACAATCCTTTCATCGGGTTCGAGAATGTGGTAATGACGCCCCACATCGGCGCGTCGACGGATGAGGCCCAGTTCCGCATCGCCGTGGCCATAGGCGAGCAGGTGCCGAAGGCACTGCGCGGCGGGATTGTGGAAGCGCCGGTCAACATGCCGCAGATCCGTGTTCTCGAAGGCGACCTAATGACGGCCTACACCGTCCTCGTGGAAAAGCTCGGCATGTTCTCCGCCCAGTTTATCGACTTCAAGCCCGAGCGCATCGTCATCACCTATCGCGGCGACATCGCCCGCCACGACTGCACCCTCCTGCGCCTCGCGTATATCAAGGGCTTCCTCTCCGGCACCCATGATTTTGTGAGTTATGTAAACGCGGAGCAGCGCGCCCAGAGCCTCGGTATCGAGGTCGAGGATCTCGACGATCCCAGCTTTAATGATTATGAAAACGCGGTCAAGTTCCGCCTCGAAGGGGAGGGGCGTTACTTCAATATCGGCGGCGTCGTCTTCGGCGGCCCCCACCCGCGCATCACCCTTATTGACGACTTCACCTACGAGGAAGAGCCGGAAGGCCGCTTCCTGATTATCGTCTGCCGCGAGCGGTTCGGGGTGGTGAGCGCCATCGCCCAGCTTCTCGATACGCACAACGTCCTGATCAAGAATTTCTCCTTCTCCTACAGCCGCAAGAGAAGGCGCAACATGTTCCTCGTCCGTGTCGGCAAGGCCATTGACGACAAGGTTATCGATGACCTCAAGGCGCACGATGATATCACCATGGTTAGGAAGATTGAACTCTGATCTGTTTTTAACGGGCTGGGGCCCGACGAGTTATATGCCGGCATCCGGTCGGCCAGATGTGGAAGGATTTATTGATGTCAGATAATTGCGTTAATGGAACCGACGCGACCAAACGCTGGTTGAGCTACCGTCCCGAGATCAAGGTGCTCGACTGTACCATTCGCGACGGCGGTTTGATGAACAACCACCTTTTCTCCGACGAGGTCACCAAAGCTGTCTACAAGTCCAACGTCGAAGGCGGCGTTGACTATATGGAATTCGGCTACATGAACTCGGCGGACATGTTCTCCCGCGACGAGTACGGCCCGTGGAAATTCTGCGCCGAAGAGGATCTGCGCCGCATCGTCGGGAACAACGATACGGATCTCAAGATCTCCGTCATGGCCGACGCCGAACGCTGCAACCTCGAGCGCGACCTTCTCAACCGCAACGACAGCGTGGTCGACATGATCCGCGTGGCGACCTATATCCACCAGCTTCCCGAAGCGATCGAGATGATCAACCTCTCCCACGAGCGCGGCTACGAGACCACCATCAACCTGATGGCTGTCTCCACCGTCCCCGGTTCCGAGGTCGAGGCGGCGATCAAGCTCTTCGCCGACACGCCCGTTGACGTGGTCTACCTCGCCGACTCCTTCGGCAGCATGTACAGCGAGCAGATCCACTCCTACATAAAGATGTACGGCGATTGCCTCAAGGGTTCTGGCAAGGAACTCGGCATGCACGCCCACAACAATCAGCAGCTCGCCTACGCCAACACCATCGAGTGCATCATCGACGGCGTGAACTACCTCGACGCGAGCTATGCCGGTCTGGGCCGCGGCGCCGGCAACTGCGCCCTTGAGCTCCTCCTCGGTTTCCTCCATAATCCCAAGTACCACCTCCGCCCGCTCATGGAGTGCATCCGCGACCACATCGCGCCCATGCAGGAAGATCTCAAGTGGGGCTTTGATATTCCCTACATGCTGACCGGCCAGATGAACCAGCACCCGCGCGCGGCGATCAAGTTCAACGAGTCCGACGACCGCGGCGATTACCTCAAGTTCTTCGACATGATCAACGACGAAGACTAAACGCCGCCCGAGGTTACGCTATAAGCAGGCGCAGTCCTTATCGCGGGGCTGCGCTTTTTTGTCGAACCATGAACTTAAATGGCTATTTAAATAAAATCTTTTGACTCTTCCCCCTATGCCGTTATTCTAGGTTCACGTTTTATGGAAAATGGTGGACAGAATGAAGCACCCTGACTTACCCCTTGAGAAGAGAGACGACGATTCCGGCTCGGTCGGCGAGGTGTTGCGTATCGCCTTCCCTCTCATCATGGCCACCTCAAGCCATGCCCTCAGGCTTTTCTCCGACCGTCTGATGCTCTCCCGCTTTTCCCAGGAATCGCTTAGCGCCAGCCTCTCGGCCGGGGTGATGACTTTCGCCAGCATGTGCTTTTTCATGGGGACGGCCAGTTACGCCGGGACTTTTGTTGCCCAATATACCGGGGCGGGGCGGAGCGGGCGTGTCGGCGCCAGCGTCTGGCAGGGGATTTATCTGGCCCTCTTCGGCGGCCTTTGCCTTGCCATGCTCTCCACGCAGGCCCATGCTATCTTCGCATGGGTGGGGCACTCGCCGCTGGTGCAGGTGCAGCAGGTTTATTATTTCAGGATTCTGGCCAGCATGGCGGTCTTCCCGCTGCTTACCGGAGCCATAATGTGTTTCTGGAGCGGGCGTGGCCGGACGTGGACCATATTTCTGATCAGCAGCTCCGGCGTGGCGATCAATATATTTTTCAACTGGCTCCTCATCTTCGGCAATTGGGGATTCCCCGAACTCGGCATCCGCGGCGCGGCCATCGCAACCGATATCAGTTCGGTCTTCGCCCTCTGCTTTGCCCTGACCCTCTTCTGGGCGAAATCCAACCGCAAGCAGTTCGAGACCTTCCCTCGCAAGACCTTTCAGTGGTCTCTCTTCAGTCGGCTGGTGCGTTTCGGGGTGCCCAACGGGGTGAACATGTTCCTCGACGTGGCGGCCTTCAATATCTTTGTCCTGATTCTCGGCAAGCACGGCCTGGTGGAAGGGGCGGCAACGGCGATCGCCTTCAGCATGAACGCCATGGCCTTCATTCCCATGATCGGCATCGGCATGACCGTCAATATTCTGGTGGGCCAGTCCATCGGGGCGGATGACATCCCCCACGCCAAACGCAGCGTCAGAAGCGCCATAAAAATCATCTCCCTTTACATGGGGGTGATGTCGGGGCTCTTCCTCCTGACGCCAGGATGGTTTGTAAGCCTGTTCAACTCCGGCAACGAGGTCAGGGTCATGGCTACCGGATTCCTTCGTTATATCGCCACCTATCTGGTTTTTGACGGTTTTTTCATCATTTACCAGAACGCCATCAAGGGGGCGGGGGATACAAAATTTTCCATGTATGCAGGGGTTGTTATCGCCTGGCTGTGTCTGGTTGTGCCGTGTCTAATCCTTTACAGCTACGATTACCCCATCGGCTACCTCTGGTCGGTATTTGTGGCCTATATCATGCTTGCTGGCACGGTTTTCTTCATGCGTTACCGGTGCGGGAAGTGGGAAAATATGAAAGTTATAGAAAATTAAGGGGATAGGGGCGGAATTTTGCGCGTAATATAATATGTGGTAGTGTATTGCCCCGACGTTATGGATATGGTAAATTGCACTAATACGGTTGACCCCACATCGAAGCGGAATATTTAATGAGCCCGGAAATGCCTGTGTCGAACTTCAAATCAAAACTGGTCAAACGCGCCTTTATTCTCGGCCTTGTTGCACTCGTCTGTATTGTGTTCTCCGCCTTCTCCGGCCCCGGCAACGGGGACGAGCTTTCCGGCGATACCGTCGACAAGATTTATACCGTAACCCGCGGCGAGTTCAATATTACCGTCCTCATGGACGGCACCCTTGATGCAATCAAGCGCCACGACCTGCGCTGCGACGTGCGCTGGAACGACAAGATTATCTCGCAGATCGCCAAGGATGGCACTTATGTGAAAAAGGGCGATGTCATTATCGAGATCGACCCCGAGCCGCGCGAGAAGGACCGCGAGCGCCACGCCATGGAGCTTGACGAAAACCAGAAAGAGCTCGCTGTCGCCCTCGAAGACATCAGCATGATCCGCGCGAGCAACCTCAGCTCAATCAGCGCCGCCGCCGACAGATACCGCACCGCCCAGGAAGCTTATCAGAAATATATGGAGCTGGAGTACGACCAGAAACGGCGCACCCTCTTCTCCGAGATCGACAAGGCGAAAATTAGTCTCGCCACAATGGAACAGACCCTCTCCGACGCCAAGGACAGCCGCAGCTCCTCCCAGAGTATGGAGCAGGCCGAACTCGACAAGCTCGACGCCGCAGTGGAGCAGGCCGAGAGCAAGGTTAATGACGCGGCCAAAGCCTTGCGCAATGCGGAGGACAACCTCCGTGTTTTCAGACAGTACGACCACCCCCAGAAAGAACGCTCCCTGACCGAAGCGGTAAACCAGGCCAGACTCAGCCTTCAGCAGTCTGTGGTTCAGGCGCGGGGAAAAGACGTTCAGGCCGAGCGCAAAGTAAACTGGCTCAAGAAAAAAGTGGTCAGCGCCCAGAAGGATCTAGATAACGCGATCAAGGATTTGGAGTGCATGACCATAACCGCCCCCGTGGACGGAATTGTCAGCTTCGGCAACCCCCACCGCCCCCACTGGCGCGAGCCCAAGGAATTCAAGGTCGGCACCCAGCTTAATTACCAGGAGATCGTGGCCACCATCCCCGACCTCTCCAAATTCCAGGTGACAATCGACGTCCCCGAAGAGTATCGCAGCCGCGTCAAGCTCGGGCAGCCGGCGATGCTCAGAAGCCCCGCCATCCCCAACCTCAAGATGAAGGGCGAGGTCGCGGAGATCGCCCCCATGGCGGAGCACGTGATCAGCTGGGACAAGGGCAGCCCCAAGATATACCGCACCCAGATCTCTACCGACGATGCCGACAAGCGCATGATGCCGGGCATGACCGTCAAGGTCGAGATTATTGTCGAGACCGTGAAGGATGCGGTCTTCGTTCCGGTTGAGGCGGTTTACAACCGCGAGGGCAAGACCTACGCCGTGCTCGACAGCGCGGTCAAGCCGCAGGAGGTGGAGGTAAAGACCGGGCGCAGCTCCATCCATTTTGTGGAAATTCTCGAAGGATTGAAAGCGGACGACAAGGTCCAGCTTTTCAGGCGCGCCGGTTCCGGCAAATAGCGGAGGCGGCGTGGCTGTAATCGAACTCAAAGACATCTGCCGGGTTTACCAGATGGGCCAGACCGAGGTCCACGCCCTCAAGCCCACCAACCTGTCCTTTGATAAAGGCGTCTTCACCGCCATAATGGGCCCTTCCGGCTCCGGCAAATCCACCATGCTAAACCTTCTCGGAATGCTCGACCGCCCCAGCGCGGGGCAGTATGTCCTTGAGGGCAAGGACGTGGCCAATCTCGACGACAACGCCCTCAGCGAAATCCGCTGTAGCCGCATCGGCATCATCTTCCAGAGCTTCAACCTATTCCCCAACTACACTATTCTTGAAAATGTCTGCGTGCCCATGCGCTATAACGAGATGCTGAACGACAGGGAGATGCACGAGCGCGCCGCCATGCTTCTCGACCGCGTCGGCCTTGGCGACCGCGTGGGGCACACCCCGACAGAGCTCTCGGGCGGCCAGTGCCAGCGCGTGGCCATCGCCCGCTCCCTCGCCAACGACCCCGCCTTCCTCCTCGCCGA
>JAFGWW010000205.1 GCA_016936955.1 Planctomycetota bacterium
AGCCGCAGCAGCGCCTGCACGGGCAATAGGCGGTTACGATGGCCCATACCGAGCGACCCTGCGAATCGGGGATGAATTCCTCTGCTACCTCCGGTTCATCCACCGCAAGGGCGATCTCGCCAGCAGGCGGGGCAGGGGGCATCGGCATCTCCGGCTCGCTCATGTCCTCGTCTTCGGCAGGTGCCGGGATGGTTGCGGGAACCATTACTTTCTGGGACAGAAGAATCGGTTCGGACGGGTTGCTCGAAGAGGTGTTGGCGTCGTCGGCGCTGCTGACCATAAGGTAGCTGCAGAAACCGCCGATTAATGCCAAGCTGACAATGATCTTTTTAATGCGCACGGGGCATCCTTGAAAGTTGTTCAAAACCATGTTGTCGTATCTTAAGGTGTTGCGCTTCTCCCTGAAGCGCGGGTGATAAATTTAAGACAATATTATCGGAATGTCCAGCGCGGATAAACAAAAATTTCGGCCTGAGTTGAAGACCCTGTTAATGCTAATGAGGGCAAGGGGTGGATTGTCATGTGTTAGTGCTTATAGCATAAGATGTTATGCATTTTTGTGTTAGCATGTAAAAGCTTTATTGCTGGGGATGTAATGACTTTTTATGGCAAGTTAGGGGCGCGTGAGGGTGAAAATATTATCGGGCGGAGGCGAGATATGAGGCGAGAATTCTCTGCGCGGCGATGGCGTCGAGATGTGATGTACGCTGCTTGCGCGAGAGGTTAGCGTCCTTTAGGCTGCGCTCGGCTTCCGCCGTGGTCAGGCGCTCGTCGAAAAGAACCGCATCGTAACCGTATTCGCGGAGCTTTTGCATGATCTCTTCCGACTCTTTTGCTTTGGGCCCCGGCTTGCCGTTCATGTTACGCGGATAGCCGATGACGATGCGCTCGGCTCCGGTTTCCTCCACGCTCTCCTCGATAATCCTGATCGCTTCGGCCGTGCTTCTGACCGTCTCGATCTTGAGCGGTGAGGCGATCATCTCCTCGGCGTCACATACGGCAAAGCCTACCCTGCGTTCACCCGGATCGACGGCTATAATGATCATTTGCGGCAAATCCTCGGACTTATACTGATTGGCGCTGCGGAATTACGGAAGTATCAAGCCCTTCCCGAAAACCAGTAATCCAGCATCTCGCGCAGGACGATTTCTTTTGTTTCGTCCGCTTTCTTGTTGAAGGAGCACCCGGCTGCGCGCTGGTGGCCCCCGCCGCCGAAGCGTTTGCAGAAATTTGAGGCGTCGTAGGGCGGCGCGGTGCGGAGGCTGACCTTGGTTTCTGCCCCGCCCGGAAGTTCGTAGAAAAATACGCCAACCTCGACCCCGGCAAGGCTACGCGGGATATTGACGATATCCTGCGCGTCGGCTGGGATGCAGCCGAGTTGCTCGAAATCGTCATTGCTGAGGGTGACGCAGGCAACCTTACCCTTGGCGTGCATCTCGAGGCGGGATATGGCCCGCTCTGTCAGTTTTACCTCGCGCAGGGAGAGGGATTGGAAAAGGTTGTGTTCCGTCTGCGCCGGCTTGGCTCCGAGGTCGATCAGATCGGCTCCGATGCGCAGGGTGTCTGCTTTCGTATTTTCGTAGGAGAATTTGCCCGTGTCGGTGATGATCGCTACCCACAGGGCGGTGGCGGCGGAGGGGGGTATTTGCAAGCCTCCTTCCTTTGCCAGCCTATAGATCATCTCGCCAGTTGAGCTTGCTTCCGAGTCAACCCAGTTCACGTCGCCGAAAAAGGTGTTGGAGTTGTGGTGGTCGATATTGATCATGCGGATCTTGCCCTTGGCTTTTTCCGCAAATTCGCCAACCCGGTCAAATGCCCCGCAGTCAAGGATGATAAAGAGGTCGACCTTGTCCATCCATCCCGATGCGGGATCGACGATCTCCCCTTTCTCAGCCATGAAGGAGTAGCGGTATGGTATGGGTTCAAGCCCCACGACAAAGGCGTCGTGCCCCGCCTGCCGCAGTATGTCACGCAGGGCGAGGCTGGAGCCGAGGGCGTCGCCGTCGGGCCGCTGGTGGGCGGTGATGGCGACGCTGCGCCGCTTCGAAAAAGCGGCGAGGACTTCCTTGCATGGCTGGGTCTGGAGATTTTCCATTATGGTCTGCGCGCCGGTTTAGGGGATGTGGAGGCCGGACCCGGCGGCGCTGCCGCCTTCGGGAACCACGATCTGGCTGCGCATCTTCTTCTCCATCTCCTGAGCGTGCTCGATCATCTTCTGGATGGAGTCCTTGGCAGCTTCGGGGAATTTCTCGATAGCTTCGGCAAGGCTCTCGGCTTCGATATCGGCCTGAACCGGAATGGGGCCGGACTGGCTCATGATCTGGGTGCTGCCGATATACATGGTCGCGCGCGACTCGTCCTTAGATCCGTCGCTCTTCACCGGGACGAGAACCTGAATCGAGCCGATCTTGAGGTCGGTGTAGGTCTCCTGCCGAAAGAGATTGTCTGCGTCAAAGGCCGGGATGTCGGGGATATTGCTGCTCATTCTGATCCTTTCAAATCTGGTAAATTAATACCAGAATATCATACACATCTGCCGTCGTTTGGCAACAAGGATAGCGTTTCATGGAAAAAAAGGAGGTTATTTCTGGCACTTGGGGCAGTAGAAGGATGATCTCCCGCCAAGAACCATCATCTTGATATCCTTCCCGCAGGTGTGGCACTTCTCGCCCTCGCGGCCATATACCTTCAGCTCGCGCACGAATTTTCCTTCCGTGCCGTCCACGTCCTTGTAGTCGCTGATGGTGGTTCCGCCCGCCTCGATGGCGGCGGCGAGGACAAGCTTTATGTATTCGGCGATGAGGTCGGCTTCCTTGCGTGTGATCTTTCCCGCATGGCGGTCGGGGCGAACCTTCGCCCGCAGCAGAACTTCGCTTGCGTAGATATTGCCCACGCCGGCGACGATCTCCTGGTTCAGGATAAAATCCTTGATCGAGCATTTGCGGTCGCGGCTCTTGTCGAAGAGGTATTTGCCGTCGAAATCGTCCGAGAGGGGTTCGGGGCCGAGGCGGTTGAGGAAATCCGGCCATGTTTCCGGTTTGTCGATATTGAATGTCTCGATCATTCCAAAGCGGCGGTGGTCTTCAAATCGCCACGTTTTCTTGTTCGACAGGTAGAAGATAACGTGTTCGTGTTTGGCGAACTCCTGCTCTTTGGGGACAATTTTGCACGCCCCCGTCATGCCAAGCTGGATAATGATGCCTGTCTTGTCCTCCATCTCGACAAGCACCGCCTTGCCTCTGCGGTATACCTTCTTGACCTTCTTGCCGCAGAGATCGCGTTTCATCTTCGCCTCGTCGAGGTCGTTGCGGAGTTTCGGCGCCCGCGCGGTGAGGGATACGATCTTAATCCCCCTGAGATTTTTGTGCAGCCCTCTCGCGATTGTCTCGGCTTCAGGAAGTTCCGGCATCGTTTCGTTCCGTTCTCTACAGGCAGAAAAAAGGCCAGCGCTTTAAAGCGCCGGCCGTAATGAGTCTGGCATCCCCTAGGGGACTCGAACCCCTGTTTTCAGACTGAGAATCTGACGTGCTGACCGCTGCACTAAGGGGACGCATGCGGTGTGACGTTTAGTATATTACTAAGAAACTCTGGTAAGTCAATAGTTGTGTCGGAAATAAATGCGAATCGGGGGATTATCCCGGATTATGGCTTGGCCAGAAGCTGCTGCGTAATGAGCTCCGACTTTTCCTGCAGCCTTTTTATCAGGCCGGGAACCTTGTCGTCGTCGGCAAAGCCGGTGAGGGCGATTGCCGCCACGGCGGGTTCGCCGATGGTTACGGAGAAGGAGTGGTTCCAGTTGCCGCCGCTGTTCCTGTCTCTTACGCGTTTTGCTACGCCGGTTTTTCTGGTTTCTGCGATCTCTTCCAGAAAGAGTTCCTTGGCCTCTGGCTGCATCGGTTCCTGATACATGTCAAGAATCGCCTTGACCTCCTTGTCGGTCTTCTCCGCGATAAGGGCCAGGCCGAGAATGGAATGATGAACCGGGCAGGGCTGGTGGGCTCCGATCGAGGTGGCCGGGTCGTGGCCCGGGCCCGCAAAAACCAGATAGCAGATGTCTTTGCGCCAGAGAACTGCCAGGGTTATTATCATGTTGGCGTCTGTCAATTCGCGCAGGTGCGGCATGGCGGTCGCGAGGAGCCGTGATCCATTGAGGCTCTGGGCGGATAGAAGGTGGATGCCGGGGCCGGAGATGTATTTGCGGTTCGGGGTTTTCGACAGGAAACCGAGATGGCACAGCGTTCCAAGCAGGCGGTTTGCTTTTGTGTGCTCCAACCCGAGATTACGGGCAACCTCGCGGCTTCCCATGGGGCGCGCCGCGGTAACTACGGCCTGCAAACACTCAAGACCGTGCATAAGACTTTGGTTTGGCTGTGCTGGTAACATCCCGGTAATTATATCCCTTATGATGAAAAGGTCAACCAACTTCCCCGCGCGGCAGGATAAGCATTGCGTCACCGTATGAATAAAACCTGTAGCCCTCCCGAACAGCTTCGGCATAAGCCGAGAGCATGTATTCCCGCCCAGCCAGAGCCGAGACAAGGACGATAAGGCTGGATTTCGGTAGATGGAAGTTGGTGAGAAGGCCGTCGATCGCCTTGAAGCGGTATCCGGGGCGGATAAAAATCCCCGTCCATCCCTCGCCCTCTTTTGTGATACCGTCTTCGCCTGTTACCGATTCCAGCGTGCGGGTGGAGGTTGTGCCCACCGCGATTACGCGCCTGCCTTCACGGCGAGCGGCGTTGAGCGAGTCGGCGGCGGACTGCGATACGCGGTAAAAT
>JAFGWW010000206.1 GCA_016936955.1 Planctomycetota bacterium
GGCGATAGCGCTCCATCCGGTCAAGGTGCATGAGCTTTCCGCAGAAAGCCACAAACTCGCGCCCAGAAAGATGATTATAGAAACACGGATTGTCGGGAAGGAAGCCTACCCTACCCTTTACAGTCTTGTCGCCCACGGCGGTTTCGAAAATACTGGCGGTGCCAGCATCGGGAATCACAAGACCGAGCAGAATCTTGATCGTCGTGGTCTTTCCCGCACCGTTGGGACCAAGGAATCCGAAAATCTGGTTGGCCTTAACCTCAAGGGACAGACTGTTTACCGCAACAATCTTTCTCCGGGAAAAGAACCAGCCATACTTTTTAACAAGTCCGTCTGTCCTGATTGCGTCCAAAAGACGTTCTCCGAGAGCAATATAATGTTGTATATAGATGCAAGTGGAATGTTCCCAAATCCTTACATAGCAATTTATACTCTTGATACCGCTAATGCAAGTCAAAAAATGCGAGGGAATTCACTCGGCAACTTAATAAAAGATTTATCTTGCATTTGTCGATGATAATTAATAGAAGATTGCTTCCGGAAATAGTTGATTAGTCAGCATCCTACTCCGGGCGGTTTAGCCATCCTTTTGCGCTAAAGGGAGGCAGAAGATGGCGCTAAACCGTGAATTGTACGCTGGATATGAAGGGCGAAATCAAACTCCGCCCGCCCATATCCGGGAGAGAACCGGGCTGGAAGCATAACAGCCGAAGAATGTTTTTCATAAAAAGGGGCATACACATATGATCAGCAAAGAAGAAATATTCTGCCACGAGCGCAAAATAAAGGTCGAGGCGCTTGTCGAAACCAAGAAAAAAGGCAAGGAGCAGCTCAAAACACCGATAAGCTGCACAAAAATGCTCGAATGCGCCCGTACAACCTTCTGCCGCTTCGTCAACCCTTTGACCACCAGGAACCCTCTGGTTCAGGCCGACGAAAAAGAGGAGGTCTCCGCCTAAAGTTGAAGCTAAAGGGCACGGATCAAAGAATTTTGCCTGCAAAAGAGAACGCCGGGAGAATCCAAGCGTTCTCTTTTATTGTTGCAATGGCTTTCAGAGTTCGTAAAATGATCTGTCTGCCGCATCTTACGGAAGAGGATCACGCCCTACGCGACAAGAGGGCGTTTTAGTTGTTAATGAATATTAGCAAGGCTGATTAACCTGCATTTTAATTTATTAAAGGAGTAGATAGCATGGGACGCAGAACACTTTTTGCTTCCGAGAGCGTAAGCAAAGGCCACCCGGACAAGGTAGCCGACCAGATTTCCGACGCAGTTCTTGACCACCTTCCTGCCCAAGACCCACGGAGTCGCGTTGCATGCGAGACTCTCGTCACCACCGGGCTTATTCTGATTTCCGGCGAGATCACCTCCTCCGCCACTATCGATTACACCGAGATCGCCCGCGGCGTCGTCAAGTCGATCGGCTACAACGACTCGTCCATGGGCTTCGACTGGAAGACCTGCTCCGTCCTCACCGCCGTCGACAAGCAGTCCAGCGACATCAGCCAGGGTGTCACCGAAGGCGCTGGCCTTCACGCCGAGCAGGGCGCTGGCGACCAGGGCATCATGTTCGGCTTCGCCTGCGACGAAACCCCGGAACTCATGCCCATGCCGATCATGCTCTCCCACCAGCTTCTTGCCTGTGTGGACAAGCTTCGCGAATCGGGCGAACTGACCTATCTCCGCCCCGACTCCAAGAGCCAGGTTGTTGTCGAGTACGAAGACCGCAAGCCGGTTCGCGTGCACACCGTCCTCATCAGCACCCAGCACAACGAAGAAGTCACCCACGCGACCATTGAAAAAGACATGATCGAGAGGGTCATCAAGAAGGTTATCCCGGCCGAACTCATGGACGCCGAGACCATCTTCCACGTCAACCCCACCGGTCGCTTCGTAATCGGTGGCCCGCACGGTGACTGTGGCCTTACCGGGCGCAAGATCATCGTCGACACCTACGGCGGCCGCGGCCGTCACGGTGGCGGTGCCTTCTCCGGTAAAGACCCCTCAAAGGTCGACCGCTCCGCCGCCTACGCTGCCCGTTACGTAGCGAAGAACATCGTCGCCGCCGGACTTGCGAGCGAGTGCGAGGTGCAGCTTTCCTATGCTATCGGCGTCGCCAAGCCGCTCTCTATCCTGGTCGACACCTTCGGCAGCGGCAAGGTGGACAACGAGGTTATCGAAAAGCTCGTAGCCAAGCATTTCGACCTCACCCCGGCCGGCATCATCAAGAAGCTCGACCTGCTCAAGCCGCGTTACCAGGCAACCGCCGCCCTCGGCCACTTCGGCCGCACCGGCGACAGCTTTACCTGGGAAAAGACCGATGTTGCAGAAGCCCTCAGGAAAGATGCTGGTTTATAAGGTAAATTGATATAGAATTATCCACAGAGGGGGATTTCGACCTCAAGGAGATATAAAATGGAAGAACAGGTCAAAAGTGTAATCGAAGAACTTCGCCCCATGCTTCAGGCAGACGGCGGTGATATCAAGTTTATCGCCCTCGAAGGCACGGTGGTCAAGGTTCAGCTTCAGGGCGCCTGCAGTGGCTGCCCCCATGCGGCGATGACCCTCAAACAGGGCGTCGAGGTCCGCATCAAGGAAGCGGTACCGGAAATTACCGAGGTCGTCGCCATCTAGCATAACACGTTTTTACACAAGGGCCGTCTCCGCGACGGCCCTTTTTCTTTATGTCCGGTGAAAAATCATACTGGATATTTGCATTACAAAATATTAATATTATGTTGTATATCATGACGATATAAATAATAGACCATATTTTATGCCATAAACCCGGAGCGTCACCTAATGCCGGAATCGATTGAACCGGTTGCCCTTATCTCAGATGTCCACGGCAATATCGAAGCCTTGACGGAAGTAATCAAGGACATACAGGAACAGGGTATAAACCGAATCATAAACCTTGGCGACACCGTAGGCTACGGGCCCGACCCGGAAGCCTGCGTGGATCTTGTGGCGAAAGCGTGCACCCACAACCTGTGTGGTAACCACGATTACGCTGTGCTCCACGACGCCGACGGTTTTAACCCCGTGGCCAGAGCCGCGGTCGATTTCGTGCGCGAAAAAATGCGCCCCGACCCGGACATCCCAAATGAGGACAAGCTCCGCAGGTGGGAATGGCTCCAGAATCTCGAACCGATATACGAGGACGGCGTCTTTGAGGCGATGCACGCGAGCCCGCGCCAGCCGATCACCGAATACGTCCTGCCGAGCGATCCGGAACTCGACCCGTTCAAGCTTCAGGACATCTTCGACGCCATGAGCCACGAGGTCGCCTTTGTGGGACACACCCACTTTCCCGGCGTTATCGAGGACGGGCACGATTTCTTCCTGATCCCGGCCGCTTTCGATATGGCATACGAGGTTACGGACAAGCGCATCATCGTCAATGTCGGCTCGGTTGGCCAGCCACGCGACAGGGATATCAGAAGTTGCTATGTAGTCTTCGACGGGAAGACGGTCGAGTACCGCCGCGTAGAGTACAACGTGGAAAAAACTGTCCACAAAATTCGCGAGACGGGTAAATTGCACGAGATCTGCGGCCTCAGGCTCCGCGAAGGCAGATAGGTTTACGGCTCCGGCTTTTGTGACCGAGATGCAAGCTCCCCGTGATTACGGAGAGCCTTTTGTTTAAATGATTTAAGAAAGAAAGTAGTCGAACACATGGAGAAATTTCTTGTTACCGGATGTGCTGGATTTATCGGCTCCCACCTTACACGCCGCCTTATTGGCGAAGGCGTAAAGGTTGTGGGAGTAGATAATTTCTCCACCGGAAGGCGCGAGAATATCGAAGAGATCATGGGTGAATTCGAGTTTATTGAAGGCGACCTCTGCGATATGGACACCGCCCGCAAAGCCTGCGAAGGCGTTGATTACATTCTGCATCAGGCGTCTATACCGTCGGTTCCCCGTTCCGTTGACGATCCACTTGCCAGCATGCACAGCTCGATTACCTCAACAGTAACGCTTCTGATTGCTGCGAAAGATGCGGGCGTAAAGAGGCTGGTGCAGGCCGCCTCCTCCTCCGCCTATGGCGACACAGAAACGCTACCAAAAGTAGAGTCCATGAACCCGAAACCGCTCAGCCCCTACGCGGTGGCGAAGCTTACACAGGAATATTATGCCTCGGCATTCAGCAACTGCTACGACATTGACACGGTTAGCCTGCGCTATTTCAACGTCTTCGGCCCCCACCAGAACCCGAAGAGCGAATACGCTGCCGTGATCCCCAAGTTCATATGCCTCATGCTCGAAGGGAAGGAGCCGACCATTTACGGTGACGGCCTCCAGAGCCGCGACTTTACCTATATCGAAAACGTCGTCACCGGCAACATCATGGCCGCACGTTGCGATAAAAAACTCGGTGGCGCCGTCATCAACCTCGCCTGCGGCGACCGCATCACCCTTCTCGATCTGGTGGAGAAGATAAACCAGTCGCTCGGTACAAGCATTAAGGCCAACCACGAACTCGACCGCGCGGGCGATGTCAAACACAGCCAGGCGGGGATTGAAAAAGCGCGTGAACTTATCGGCTTTGAGCCGGTATGCACCCTCGACGAAGGTCTGGCAAAAACCATAGAGTATTTCAAGGCCATCAAGGACTGATTACAGAAGCATACAGGAATTCAAATCAAACGGGCCAATCCTTGAGGGACGGCCCGTTTATTATTCCACTAATACATCATGCAAGGGTTACTTCAAATTCCTTAAGCTTTGCCCTAACCTCTTCGGCATGCCCCGCAGCTTTAACCTGTGGCCAGTGGAAGGCAATCTCGCCAGCGGGGTCGATGATACAGGTGCTGCGGATAACGCCCTCGCTTTCCCGGCCGTAGAGTTTTTTAATGCCCCACGCGCCATAGGCCTTGAGCACCTCATGCTCCGGGTCGGACAGAAGCTTGATCTTCAGCTCGTACTTCTCGATAAACTTCCGGTGTTTCTCCGGCGTGTCAGGGCTGACACCCACTACCTCAGCGTCCATCCCTCGAAAAGCGGTTATGCTCTCGGTAAATTCGCAAGCCTCGGTGGTACATCCGGGCGTATCGTCTCTGGGATAAAAATAAAGGACAACCCATCTGCCGCGCAGGCTCTCCAGTTTAACAATGTTATCGTTCTCGTCCAGCAAAGCGAAAGCCGGAGCCGAACGTCCAGTTTTTACTCCACTCATCTTGACCTCCCCTTCTTGACTATGAGACAGTTTACTCTATAGTGATGTTAATTACAAATTCCATGCCATTGCCATGTGCCAAGAAAGAACAATGATTTATTCCGCTTCACGACGCACCGACCTGCCCCGTTTTTTTGCCGACTTTATTGTCGGTAAGGTTGCCCGTTCGCGTAAGCTCGAAGCGATAGTATTCTGGACCAAGGATCCACGCAACTTTATCAACCATGAGGGATTAGCAAAAGTCATTGACGACTACCCGGCGATAATCCAGCTCACCATTACCGGCCTCGGAGGAAGCGAGTGGGAGCCGGATGTGCCGCATTTTGAGGATTTTTTCGAGTCCCTGCGCCTGCTTGGAAAACGGCTGCCCCGAGGGGCCATAATGTGGCGATTTGATCCGGTTATAGTTGATAATTACATATACAAGCGATACAGAGCTGTACAGGAACTCCTCACCTCTGCTCTGGGCGAGGTCAACGAGGTTACCATAAGTTTTCCCGACCCATACCGCAAGGTGACAAAGCGTCTGCGCGAATCGGGGCTTGCCTTTCCCGAACTGGATAAAATAAAGGAGCGGGAGGTTACCGAAAACCTGCTCGAGCTTGGATGCGGGATATCCGGCAATGACAATTTCACCATACATTCCTGCTGCGAACCCCACCTGCTCGATATTCCCGGCGTGGTGCAGGCCAAGTGCGTGGATGGTGAACGCTTTGACCGTCTTTACGGCACATCTTTCGGAAAGATGGACAAGGATGGCGGCCAGCGACCAACGTGCGGCTGCGTGAAATCCACCGACATCGGCTCATATGAGCAGGCGTGCATGCACCGTTGCCGCTACTGCTATGCAAGGCCGGAAGAGTAAATCATCGCGTGCGCTCTCGTAAATATCATTCCATTAAAAACGCCTCCCCGTCTTACCGGGGAGGCGCGCTGACGTTGCACCGGAAGGTGCGGGTAGGGGTTATTCCTCAGTATTGGCGCCCTTGCCTTTGCGGGCGCGGTTCTGCTTATGGAACTCCTTGTTCTCGCCGCACTGGGTCTTCATCTGCCCCTTGATGGCCTCGACAAGCTCCTTCTTGGTCAAACCTTCCTTGGCGGCCAGCCCATCAAGAAAAGCCATGTTTTCCTTGTGCTGGGTTTCGCGGTGGGCAACCATGGCCTTGTAGCTCTCTTCGGCGTGGCTCAGATGCTTTGCAAGCTTATCTTCCGGCACCTCATACTTGGCGGCGATTTCCTTGATCTTGGCGATGCGCTTGGTGTGCATCTCGCTCGCGAAAGTCTTGTTCTCCTGATACTGGGTCTCGCGGTGAGTCTTGCAGGCTGTGATGATAGAGCTTACGTCTTCGCTATCCTTCTGGCTTTCGCGGAAAGTCTTGTTCTCCGCCTTCTGCTTTTCCATGTGGGTTTTGATCTCGGTCTTGAAAGCTTCGGCTGCGGCCTTCATTTCGGCACGAATCGCTTTACCCTTGCCCTCTCCCTTACCTTTTCCCTGCCCCTCTTCGGCATAAACCGAACCGGTTGCGATTGCGACGATTGCCAGTGCACTGAGGATTGTTCTGATAGTGTTCATTGTGTTCTCCTTTTTAAAAAAATCTGATTTGTGTGATCAGAACCGTTTTCCTTAACAACACCATCCCATACTCCAACTCCCGTGCCAGAAAACATGATGCAGCTAAACAATTACAGTGAAAGGACTTACTGATATAACGCAAAATCTGGCGAGTGTCGGGATATTCCACCAGGCCCCGTGCTGTGTTGAATTTACCCACAAAAGGCTTGAGCCCGACTCTTTGCCCTTGATAATCGTCGGCTACTATGATATCCTTGCATTTTTAATATTTACGAAGGCCGACATGACTACCCCGCAGGACAGCAAATTCGAACCCGGAATGGGAATACGCTTCGGCCTCGCCTACGCCGCCCTCTTCCTGCCCTTCGCCATCGCCACACCGTATCTGCAGGTGCTGCTTGAGAAGCAGGGCTTCGACAAGCAAGCTATAGGGCTTATTCAGGGTACGATAGAGATCATGGCCGTGATCTCCCCTCCCCTGTGGGGATTATTCTCCGACCGGATACACCGCCCGAAGCTGGTACTGCTACTGACGGTGATCGGGGCGGTTCCGACCTTTCTCGCCTTTGGCGCAGTAAGCAAGCTTATGGGTGCCCTGCTGGTTGCCGTAATCTTCGGCCTCTTCTTTCGCCCTCTGATCCCGCTTACTGACGGACTCACCTTCCGCTATCTCCACAACAAACCCGGCGACTACGGCCCGGTGAGAACCGGCGGGTCTCTCGGCTTTGTCGGCATGGTCATTATCATGGAACTTCTGGGGGTTGGCGGGAGCGGGGCGCGCGAGGTCATCCTCTATGCCTTCGCCGCAGTGGGGATAATCCACGCCATGAGCATTATCCTAGCCCTGCCGTCGGACAGCCTCACCGTATCCTCCGAGAGTAGAAACACCCACCCGAAAACGGACTGGAAGGTCTTTATAAGCGCAAGTTTCATCCTTTTCACAATCGCTTCCTTCCTCGGGCGCATGGCGATGATGAGCCACTACCACTTTTTCACTCTCTTTCTCAAGGAAGACCTTGGTGCGACCAATACCGGCTATATCTGGATAGTCGGGTCGATCAGCGAGATCCCGCTGATTTTCTTCAGCGGTTACCTTCTCAGGCGCATAGGGGTGCGCAAACTTTTTGCCCTCGGCCTGGTGGGAATTGTAGTCCGTCTGGTCGGAACCAGCCTCTCGACCTCGGTCTGGCAGGTGGTGCCCTTGCAGATGCTCCACGCCCTGACTTTCGGGGCCTACCATGTTTCAAGCGTGACCTACGTAAGCCGTCTGGTGCCGGAGCATATGAAAAGCAGCGCCCAGACGATATTCTCCGGCCTCAGCATGGGCCTTGGCGGCCTGTGCGGCGGCGCATTCGGAGGCTTTATTGCGCAAAATTATGGTTTTTCCACCCTCTACGCCCTCTTCGGCGGTATCGCTTTTGTCGCCCTGATCATACTCCTGCTCTTCGTCCACCCTCCGGAATCGGTAAACCGTGGGGCTTGACAAAGTCTTTTTTTTAACAAGCCAGCCAAGCCCCGATAATTTATTTATTAAGCCATAGCAATAAAGGCTTTACAAAACACTAAATTTATCATAAAAAGTTGGTTGGAGAAAAATATTTGCGAAGGATCGAAGGCTGGGGAAGACATAGTAATAATGCAACAGCAATTGGGCAGATTGCCGCACAAGAAGCTGATACTCGTCGGGGAGCACGCAAAAGCACAAAATACAGCCAATACGCAATAAAATGTATTTGCCGAAGAAGGTCGTTTCGGGCAAAATTATTAGTATAAGGGCGTTATATTATCGGGCAGCGATAATTTCCAATTTGAAAACTATAGCGCCGCATGGCTGTTTATTGAAGATTGATTGATCTTGTTATCGGGATATATTGCAGGGAGAACAGGGATGTCCAAGTCTGAAGAAAAGATAACGCAGGGACTAAACGCCAGCGAAATCACCCCCGGAGCCGATGATAGCGCGACGGTGCTGGATGAGAATCTGGTCAAGGCGAGAAAACTTCCCCCCGCCGGAGGAGTTGAGTGCAAGCCGGGGCAGATTCTGGGCAAGTGCAAGATTGAGAAGGAGCTGGGCCGCGGCGGTATGGGCGCAGTCTACCTTGCGAGGCACACAACCCTCGACGTAGAGGTTGCGGTCAAGATCCTGCCCCCTGAAATCGCCAACCGCCACCATCAGTTCGCCGACCGCTTCATGCGCGAGGCCAGGCTAGCGGCAAAGTTCAAACATCACAACACCATGGGCCTCCTCGACGCGGACAAAGACCCCGATACCGGCCTTTACTATATCGTGCTTGAATTCGTCGACGGCGGCTCGGTGCGCGACCTGATGGACAAAGGCCCCCTGAGCGAGGTTAAGGTTGTCGATATCGCAATGAGCGTGGCCGAGGCTCTTGACGCGGCGGCGGAATTCAACATCATTCACCGTGACATCAAGCCCGACAACATCATGCTCACCTCCAAAGGCGCGGTCAAGCTCGCCGACATGGGCATCGCCAAGCAACGCGGCGAAGAGGACACGAATATAACCATGTCCAGCTCCATGATGGGCACCCC
>JAFGWW010000207.1 GCA_016936955.1 Planctomycetota bacterium
AGTGATATTGCCAGCGACAAGGACGCGGAGTATGCCCTTTGGGTTGAACTTGGCGCGACCACCCTGTACAAAACCGACGGATCCATAACCGCCGATACCTTCGCCGACAAGGTGATGGGCACAAGCGGCGATACGTGGAGCGATTTCATTACCGAGTACATAAATAATAACCGCCAGATAAACGGGTCGCTGGACCCCTCCGGCTGAGGCACATGAATATGGATAAGACCATGCATATACGACACGGGCGCAGACAGGCAGGTAACGCCATGCTTGAGCTGGTGCTGTTGCTGCCGGTCTATGTGCTGCTTCTTTATATTGTTGTGACCTTCGGCGAATATGGGCAGGTTGCTACCGAGGTTTATAACGCATCGAGGCTTATATCCTGGTCACAGTCGGGGGCGGACGATTTTCCCTACGCCAAGACCAAGCGTTCGAAAATCAAAACCGTATTTTTCGAGCACTTCGGCCCCAGGGTTACGGTCAGCAGTTCAGAATGGACTCCTGTTCCCTTAGGTTATGACGGTAAAAAGGAAACGGGCGTGCCCATGGCTCGTAACGGGGTGATGGTGGTGCGGGGGGCGAATGATTTCACCTTCGGCAGCAACGCCAACCCGCTTCCGATTTCATGCTCTTATTACCTCTCGCAGCTTGAAGCGGACGAAGCGCGCCCCAATCTGACCGGGCTGGCGGAAATAGCCATGAACGGCGACGACGCGACCGCAGCGGCAAGCGGCGAGGGCGTTCCGTGGCTCAGAAGGCAGTACGCCGCAGTCGAGGTCAAATATAACCCGATCGGCGGTTTTGTCGATTCCGGCACATTCAGGATCTGGCATACAGTTCTGCGGTTCCAGACCTGGAATACGGAGGATCACGCTCCATATCAGGCTCTGGGCACCCATCCCCTGACCCTCAGGGATGTTGACGCTTATCCCGTACCAGATGGTGAAGTTGGGCGTCCGGGAGACGATTTGCATCAAATGGATCTGCTAAATAAACAGGATTTCGAGCCGGATGATCCTGAAGATTAAAAAATTATCGTGTAAAAGATTGTTGCATGCGTTTGGGAAAAGTTGTTGAATCTATCGGTTGTACGGGGAGAGGCTAGCAGCTTAGTCGACAAAATCACCATGATGAACAGGGAATTTTCTTGAGACCTGCATGCTCTGACTGCCAAAAGCAGTCGGCGGTTGCAGTCAAGGCTCTCAGGGCTTTGCTGGTTGCGGGGCCATTGGTGGCTTTCGGCTGTTGGCTTGGATTACGTGGTGGAAGCGCGCCTGTAATGCCGCCGCCATTCGAGGATGATGCCTCTGGTGCGCCGGTTCCTGTAGTCGTTGATTCCTCCGGTATGGCAAGCGAAGATGCTTTCCTTAAGGAGATAAGCAAGGCGGGTAGCTTCGAGTTGCAGGGCGGAAAAGACTGCAGCACAAGGATGGAGCTTACAAGGGAAAAACTCGAGGATGCGCTTGAGAAGTATAGGGCGCAGGCCTTGAAGGACGGATACAAGGAAGATCCGGTTCTCGACAGTTCTTTTGCGGGTCTGGATCCTAAAACTGTTTTTCGCGCCTACAGGGGAAACGGAAAACTGCGTATAGTTCTGGTCGGGGCAAAGCGCAGCGCCGAAAACCCGGCAAGGCCGGTGACAATATTTGAAGGAACTTTCGCGGCCCACGTCGAGTAGAAAGGGAGACTCGTGAAACGGGAACTTATTATTCTTATAGCAGCCGCGTTTATGGGGGTTGCTGCTGTCGTCTTTTATAAGATCCGGATCGCCAGCGTCGAGCAGGAGATCAAGAGCCAGATCGAGGACCGCATCGAGGTCTGCATGATCAAGGAGGGTATTCCTGTTCGCGGGATGATCGACAAGAAGAACGTCACCAAGGAGGAGGTTCCGCGCCTGTTCATCCATCCAAAGGCGGTGAAGTGGACAGATCGCAAGCGTCTCTACGGTCAGCGTGTCATCAACCCGTTGCAGCAGGGGCAGCCGATTCTCTGGAGCGACCTCGAGGAGCAGTCTAATCGCTCGGTTGACGGCAGCATCCTTCCCGGACGCGCGGTCGTCACGATTCCTATCGACATGGTTGGCGGTGTCGGCGGGCTTGTCTCGCCGGGTAGCCGTGTCGACCTTTACGGCATCTTCAAGACCGTGCCGCAGTCGAAGCCGGATGCGGCAGAGCTTATCCCGGGCCAGTCGAATGTACCTACCGACCTTGAGGAGCTCAACCGCCAGATGGCGGAAGCTGCGAAAAACATGCTCAGCAAGGGGCTTGACGCGGGCAAGGATTTCTACGTCGTTCCCTTCGCCGCTAATCTTGGCGTGTTCGCGGTCGGTTCGCAGACCCAGATCGGCGGGGACACCGCCGCTGCTGCTGCGGAAGAGCGCGGGGGGTACAGCACCATCAGCTTCGATGTTCCCGCCCAGATGCAGGTATTGCTCATCATGGCCATGCGTAAGGTCAGAACCGAGGGCGGCCAGCTTATCTGCGTGCTGAGGTCGAACCGCGCAGGCAGCGACACCGGAATCGAACCGGGCAAGACATATTCGTCCCAGGACTTTATTAAGCTTATCTCCAAGGCCAATGCCGAAATGGATAAGTCCAGATAGTACAGGAGCAAAAAGTGATTGTTAAAACGGTTTTCAATCGTGGCGTTGCGGCGGTTCTGCTTGTGGCTGCGCTGTTATGTTCCCCGGCCCTTGTCATGGCCGCAGAGGGCGAGGCCACCACTCCGTCAAACGTTCCCAATCCTGTGGATCAGAATATGAAGTTCATGCAGGATCTTTTTGGCAATGCCATGTCCGGCGGTGGCGCGGGC
>JAFGWW010000208.1 GCA_016936955.1 Planctomycetota bacterium
GGCCGGGCGGGTGAAGGTCAGGGCGAGGTGCTTTTTATCTCCAGGCGGCGTCCAGTCGAGGGTAATGCTTCCGGGATCTGGGCGGGTGGTCTTACGGAGGGCTTTTGTCAGGCTGCCGCCGTCCTTCACCGGCTCGCCCGCGAAGTTGACAGTCAACCGGATAAGCAGGAGAGCAAGCAGCAGAAAAGCGCCGATAAATGCGAATTTTGAGCCAAATCTGTTTTGCGCGCTTTTGTTGCACTCTTCCATGCCATTCTCCCCGTCTTGAGTTTGTTTTCTCGAAATATGCAGTATTCTGGCAGCATTTGAGCCTACACATCCGCAAATCAAAATCAAGGGGGAAGTAATGCGTAATTGCACCGTAATTTCGATAAAAACACTTGATATGCCATAAATATATTCTATAATTCCCGTCTCACAATTGAGTTAAAAAGGATGCCGGGGTAGCTCAGGGGTCTAGAGCGATGGATTCATAACCCATAGGTCGGCGGTTCAATTCCGCCCCCCGGTACCATAACCTTCTGAGAGCCCTTTGACAAGCACGTCGAAGGGCTTTCTTATCGATATAATAGGTGAGCACACTACGACAGAACGCGGCCGCTTACGCACTGTTCCCGAAGAATTATCAGTAAACAAAGACGAGAAAAGTAATTTATGCAATTGGCTATGCAAAAATGGCGATAGAGATGATTTTGCTGCCTTTAATGTGTTATTTGATATCATAGATAAAATGCTTAATCCAATATAACTATTATTAAAACTGAAGGGTACGTATCGTGAAACGTTCTTTATGGGTTTCCCTATTATTGATGATCTTCGCTACTAACCTTTACGCGGCCTCGTCTTTAGATTACCTCAATAAAGCGATTGCCCTTAGTAAAGAAGGCAAGAATAACGAGGCAATTGAGAACTACGCCAAATCCATTGAGCAAGGTGAGCTTGATAAAAGCGACCTTTTTCAGGCCTATTATAATCGTGCTATGGGGTATTCCGAAATGAGAGATTATGACAGCGCGATCAAAGATTACACAAGCGCGATCAAGTTAAAACCTGAAGATACTGAGGCTTACAACAGCAGAGGAGTTGCGTACAAAGATAAAGGTGAATATGACAAGGCAATTATAGATTTCGACAAAGTCATAGAGCTTGACCCAAACAACGCATTAGCGTATTTCAATCGCGGCAATATATATGACAAGAAAGAGGAATATGATAACGCTATAGCAGATTACAATAAAGCAATCAAACTCAACCCCGATGCCGCAAATTATTACTCTAACCGTGGATTGGCATACGACAATAACGGTGAGTATGACAAGGCGATTGCAGACTTCAATAAAGCAATAGAACTCGAGCCGAAGAAGGCGCGCCATTACTACAATCGCGGCCTATCATATGATAATAAAGGTGAAAATGATAAAGCAATACAAGATTATAGCAAAGCAATAGAGCTTGATCCAAAGGATTCACTATACGTCTTTATTCGCGGGTTTTCATGCGCTTACATGGGTGAGTATGACAGGGCGATAAAAGATTATGACAGAGCAATAGAAATGGATCCACACATTCAAATATCCTACCTTACCGCCGCCCTTGAGGCGATGCACTATAACAACTGCAATGCCAACGTAATATCATTCTACAATAGCAATAAGGGGCTATTCCAGAATTATGCACCCTTAGCCGGCAGCGCGGTCATGGCTCTAAGCGACAGCAAGAATTGGGCAGAGACAAATAAGTTATTGTCTGGCTGGGATAAAATGCGGGGGATGCAAATGTGGCTTGCATCAAATTACATCATCAGCCTTCTCCACCTGTACCCGGAAAGGCATGCTTATACAGCGGAATGCTGCAGGCAGATCTTGCAAAACTACGAACATGACCATACTGCATGGTACATCAACCTGGTCATGCTGAAGCAATACTTAAAGGGTCTTGATTTTGATTCATTCAAAACCATGATGTCCAGATATAAAGAATATGCCGAGCGTGATCACACTAAAAATGAATTCGCCCCAAATGACATGAAATATCACCAGATATTCGATGCCTTTAGAAAGCTGCTGGACAGCACGGATAAGAATAATGCAGATGCGCTATGCAAGGAAATTTTCCACCTTACGGGGGACGGATACAATAATGAATATGAGCCAATAATCAGAAGCATCTATAAAGATAAGGGAATGAAATACAAAAGATCCATTCTTCCATCATCGCTAATGAAGACAGCCACGTCATTTGAGGTGCCATCGATAATAAAATGGGCTGGCATCTACATACTACTCAAGGCTCTTTTAGCTCTTTTCAAATAACAACGAGCTGCATATTAATACTACTATCGATGGATGCAAACATTAACCTTCTGAGAGCCCTTTGACGAGTACGTCGAAGGGCTTTCTTAATGACACGCCTGAGCCGGTGCCGTCGCTGGTTACCTTCCTTGCCCTGCCCTGCAGCTGTTTTCGAGGATTGTGCGCTGCTGGAATTATTGCCGTTATTTTGCCCAGTCTTGATTGGACAGAAATATTCCAAGGGTTATAATTAAAGAAGTTACGGGCAGTAACATCTTATAAATCCTGGTTTTAGATTGCGTCTTTCTCTGATCTGGAGGGGAAGTTAATGCAAGATATCTCAGAGCTGCAGAAAAGCTACTTTCATGCTTTATGCGAACTGGACGAGAAAAAGACATCCTCGCTGATTGAGGGTGCCCTTGCTGGTGGGGTAAAGCCGGATGAGCTCCTGATAAAGGTAGTCATTCCTTCGATTGATCAGATGAATGAAGAGTTGATAATGGGGCAGGAGATCAATCTTGCCCAGCACTATCTCTCGGCCAAGATTTCAGAATCAATCGCCATGAAGCTCCTCGACCAGGTACAGACGGCGGGCGAATGCCCGGGATGCGTCGTGATCGGCACGGCAGTCGGCGACTTTCACGGGCTCGGGAAGAAAATCGTCATCGCCTGCCTTCGCGCCCACATGTTCAAGGTTATCGATGCAGGGACGCATGTTTCACCGGAGGCGTTTGTCGACCTTGCCATTGAAAACAATGCCCAGGTGATCGGTATCTCCTCCATGATGGCCCATACCGCGACAGGGCCGAACGGGGCGCTCGGGGTAAGGAAAATCCTCAGGGAACGCGAGCTGGAGGGCAAGATCAAGATCATGGTGGGCGGGGCGCCCTTCAGATTTGACCACGGCCTGTATGAGCATGTCAACGCCGACGGGTGGGGAGAGAATGGTCTGGAAGCAGTAGCGACCGCCAAACGCCTTATCAAGGAGGTTGAAGGATGACTACCGGCATGGAAAGGCTTGCGGCAGCCGTTAAGGGAGCACGCTCCGACCGCATCCCGGTGTTCTGCAATCTCTTTGACCAGGGCGCGCGGGAGCTTGGAATCTCCTCGATTGAGGAGTATTACTCGAAGGGCGAGAATGTAGCCGAAGCGCAACTGGCGATGCAGAAGAAATACGGCTATGACAACCTCTGGAATCTGTTCTTCGTCGGCAAGGAAGCGGAACTTTTCGGTTGCCGGAAAATTATTTTCGCAAATGACGGCTCGCCGAATGTCGGAGAGTTTGTCATAAAGGGTTACGACGACATCCACAAGCTCGAAGCCCCGGTTGAGCTGGAATCACACCCCCAGTTTGCCGAATGCATCAAGTGCATGGAGATTCTTGTCAGGGAAAACAAGGGCGAACAGCCGATCATCGCTTATGTAACCGCATCAATGACCCTGCCGGTAATCCTCATGGGGATGGACAACTGGCTTGAGCTGCTGTTGGCCGGGCCGGCCGAGGTTCGGGATGAGCTGATTGCCAAGTGCTGCGAATATGTGCGCGCCCATATCGCTTACCAGATAAAGGCCGGGGCGGATTGCATCGTCTACGCCAACCCCTTTGCCTCCACGTCAATTTTGCCCATGTCAATGGTCGAGGAGCTCTCCTTCCCGTGGATGGAGAAGGATATTGCGGGCTTTGACCGGGGCTCCATGGTCTTCTACTGCGGCGGGGCTGCATTCAATAATGTAATCGAGAAGGTGATCGAACGTCTGGGGCTTCTGAATTTTTATCTGAGCCCCATGGCGGATATCGCGGAAGGCAGGCGCATTGTGGACGGGCGCGGGCTGGTTTGCGGCGCCTTTGACGACATGAAACTTTTGCATTGGGGGCGGGAAGAGATCAGGCGCGAGGTTAAACGTATCATTGACGCTGGCATGCCGGGAAACCGCTTCGCTTTCGGGGTGCAGGGGATGCCACTGGGGATTCCGGAAGACAATATCCACTACATGCTTGAGGCGGCCTTTGAGTTCGGGAGGCAGGATGGATAAAGCAAACGGTATGTGCCCAAGAGTGCTTGTCGGCTGCGGCATTCTGCACAAGGAAATTGAGATGCTGATCAAAAGAAATGGCTGGCCCGTGACCTGCCATTTCTCGTGTTCTTCCTTGCATGTCGATTTCAACCGTCTCCGCGAATCGCTTGAAAGCAATCTGGATAAATATAAGGATAGAAATCCTACCGTCTTCTACGGAACCTGCCACCCCCAGATGGAGCAGATCCTGAACGACCATTGCACGCAAAGAACGCTGGGGCAGAACTGCATTGAGATACTGCTCGGGCAGGAGCTTTTCCAGACGGAACTGGCGAAGGGGGCGTTTTTTCTGCTTGAGGACTGGGCGCAAAAATGGCGGCATGTGATTGTGGAAGCGATGGGGGATGATCCGAGCTTGTGGGCCGAGATATTCCAGAGCCAGCACCGGTATATACTCGCCATCAGGACGCCATGCTCGGAAGACTTCACCGGCGGGGCCGAGGCTTTCGCCAAAGCTATGGGCCTGCCTTTGCGCTGGATGGATGCAACAACAGAACACCTGGAATCGGCTCTACGCAACCTGTTTATGGGGATGGAAAACTGACATCATGACGGACAAGCCGGAAGATTTAGTTCAGCAAATGGAAAACCTCAAAAAACGCAACAGCGAACTTCTGCAGGAGAAGGCCGACCTGCAGATGATTGCGCACATGATAACGTCTTTGACCCCCCTCGATAATATTGAAGAAATCTCGCGCCAGATCCTTGAGTTCGTGTCGGGCATGATGGGCGGGAACAACATAATCCTGTACTATCAGATGGCAGATGAATGGCGCTACACCGACATCAGGAATGAAAACCGGCAGGAGGTTTTTCCTTCCGACGCCCTGGTTGCAGATGTGATCCGGACAGGAATGACACAGGAAGCAGGTGCGGCCAATGTCCCTGATTCCAGAGAGCTGGGCGCATTCAATCCCGGATATTTCCAGCAGAAAACCGGAACGGATCAACAGAACACACCGACCATGTCTCTGGCCATACCATTATCACTACAGAAGGATGACGTAATCGGTGTAATAAAATTCGAGGACATGCTGGTGCGATATGCCAACATAATCCCCCAGCTGGAAGCGATTGGAGGATATCTGGCACTTATCCTTAAAAACCAGATTTCGAATGCCGCCCTTCTTGAAAAAGCAAACAATGAACTTCAACAGCAGAACACAGAATTGCGGGAAGCACATGCCAAGCTCCAGCAACTGGCATCAGTCCTCAACAATACCCAGGATTTCATCGGCGTTATCGATATGGAAGGCAAATGCCTTTACCAGAACCCGACCAGTCTGGCAATGCTGGGTTACGACATTACCACAAAAGGCTTTTTGCAGCCGGAAATGGTGCATACCGAAGAGGATAATGCGAAGGTCATCAATAAGTATATACCTTACGCAATCAAGCACGGGGTATGGCGCGGAGAAAACCGCCTCCGACACAGGGACGGCCACATCATACCAGTTGACCAGGTTATCTTCCCTGTCTATGACAGTGACGACAATCTATTTGCCATGGGCACCATCATGCGGGACATTTCCGAACAGAAGCAGATCGAGGAACGGCTCAGGCAAAAGGAAAAGATGGAAGCAATCGGGCAGCTTGCCGGCGGGGTCGCCCATGACTTCAACAACCAGCTCGGCGGCATCCTTGGTTATGCGGAATTACTTTCCAGCAAACTCGAAGACCTCAAGCTCAGGCATGCAGCGGAAAGGATTCTACAGGCCGCCCTGCGCGCAGCCGACCTGACCAAGCAGTTATTAGCCTTTGCCAGAAAAGGCAAGTTTCTTGTCGTCCCGGTAGACATACACTCCATAATTGATGAAGTCATATCGCTCCTCGAACACAGCATCGACAAGAAGATCATGCTGAGGCGAGACTTCAAGGCTGAAATCCCCATGACAATGGGTGACCCGACCCAGCTGCAGAACGTCTTCCTGAACCTGGCCCTTAACGCGAGGGACGCCATGCCGAAAGGCGGGACGCTGCTCTTCTCGACCGAGCTTGTCGACCTGGATGATACAGCATTCGGTTTCGATATTCCGGCCGATAAATATATACAGATTTGCGTTTCTGATTCGGGGGAAGGGATAAGCCCGGAGATAAAAAAGCGTATATTCGAGCCGTTCTTCACAACCAAAGGGCAAGGGAAAGGGACCGGCCTTGGCCTGGCGGCCGCATACGGCACGGTCAAAAACCATCACGGCGCAATCTCCGTTTACAGCGAGATCGGGCACGGAACAACCTTCAAGATCTACCTGCCGTGGCATTGCGAGGCCGAATTGAATATTGAGCCCGGAACCGAAGTTCCGCTGCAGGCCGGCAATGCCCGCGTAATGGTTGTCGATGACGAGGAGATCATCCGTGAGCTGGCGTCGGAGATGCTACGCAGCGTCGGCTACAAGGTTACAACATGCTCTTGCGGCAAGGAAGCAATAAGCCACTATCAGGACTCATGGCAACATATCAACCTTGTCATACTCGACATGATTATGCCTGATCTCGGGGGCAGGGATGTGTTTGTGGAGATGCGTAAAATAAATCCTCACGTCCGCGCCCTGCTGTCTTCCGGATACAGCATAAACGGCGAAGCCCAGGAGATCCTTGATGAAGGGGTGCTGGGATTCATCCAGAAACCTTTCCGCATGAACGACATCTGCCGGAAAGTAAACGACACCTTGCGTATGGATTAGCGCGGTGTGGCAGCCTCGATTTATTTGATATACCAAGCCTCGCTATGGTAGCCATGGCATAGTAGTTGCAACTCTTGAACACGGTGTCGCATTTCGAACACCGGCATTCTGTCATGCCCTGGGCATAAGCACGCAAGGCCATGACAGGCTTTAATTAACATAAAATCAAGGTTATGGAACTGCACCATGAATAAACTCAGGGCACTTTTTTCTGCCATCCTCATCATTGCCGTGCTTGCGTGCACGCCGGGTGATGCGTCGGAAAAAAGAACCAAAACCATACTCCTTGTAAATTCATATCACAAACGCTATTTCTGGACAGATGAACTTACCCGTGGCGTTGAAGAGGCGGTCAGCAGCAGCGGAAAAAAAATAGATCTCCAGGTTGATTACATGGATACAAAGCGGCAGTTCAGCCAGGAATATCTGTCCCTGCTCGCCGATATGTTTCACGCAAAGCATAAGGTAAGACATTACGATGTGGTTATCTTTGCTGACAATAATGCCTTCGACTTTGCCATCAAATACGGGCGGGGAATATTTGGCGACACCCCCTTTGTCTTCTGCGGGGTGAACTACATGTCGCCCGAAAGTCTTGTGGGGTTCAAGAATATAACAGGTATCGTTGAAGAAACCGATATCGAAGCCAACCTTGACTTGATCAAGAAGTTCCATCCCAAACGCAAGAAGATAACCGTCGTCACCGACAATTCTCCGACAGGGCTCAAGATCCAGGAGGAGATCAGGCGACTAGCCCGCAACCGGAAGGACCAGCTCAAGATCAACCTTCTCTATGATGTAACTGGAGACGAACTGGTCGAAAACATCAAGAAGCTGGATGAGGATGACGCCGTCATATACACGTTCTTCTTCAGGGACAAGAATGATATTTTCTATGAGTTTGACAAAGGCGCCACAATGGTGTGCCAGAACAGCAAGGCCCCGGTTTATGTCCTCTGGGATTTCTGCTTCGGATATGGCACAGTTGGAGGGAATATAACCACCGGGCACATGCAAGGCATGAGGGCAACGCAACAGGCGCTTGAAATCCTCTCCGGCAAGGCGGCAAAGGACGTCCCGATCCAATATATCAAAGGTGACACGTTCCGATTCGACTACCGCGCAATGACACGCTTCGACATCAAACCGGATCAATTGCCGGAAGGCTCCGAAATACTTTTCATGCCCCTCCCCTTCTACAAGGTACACAAGAACCTTATCTGGCAGGCTGCCCTTCTCTTTCTCTTTCTCGTTCTTGCCATGGTCGGCCTGGGCTTGGGGTTGTGGCGCTCCCGTACAGCCGAAGCGAAGATGTGCCGCAAGGAAGAGGACCTGCGCGCAACGCTTCACTCGATCAATGACGGCGTTATAACAACCGACACCATGGGCTCGATAACCCGCATGAACAGGGTTGCGGAAGAGCTTACCGGCTGGCCCCAGAAAGAAGCACAGGGATACCACATAAACAAGATATGGAATGTCAAGAACAGCAACGCGGAGGCGCCAACACAAATAGAGATTGATGACATATTGAAAACCGGAGAGCTGTCAAAAGAGTTTAACGGCGCAATATTGAGCTCCCGCGATGGCAAGGAGATCATGATCGCTGCTTCTGCAGCTCCGATCAATAACGACTCGGGGCAAACAACCGGCGTCGTATTTGTCGTAAGGGACATAACGCAGAACTATATGCTGCAGGAACAACTGAAGCACAGCCAGAAGATGGAGGCGGTAGGGCAACTTGCCGGAGGTGTGGCCCACGACTTCAACAACATGATCGGCGGGATAATGGGGTCGGCCGAGATCCTGCAGTCATATATCAGCGATGATCCCAAAGCCAGAAAGTTCCATCAAATAATCCTCGAAACCTCCGAGCGCGCGGCAGAACTGATAGACAAGCTCCTCGCCTTTTCCCGCAAACAGGTTATTGGTAGCTCTGTCGTCGACATTCACGAAACCATAGAAAACACCATGGCCCTGCTAAGAAGCACAATAGACAAGCGGATCGAAATAGACCTGCGCCTCGAAGCAGAACGTTATGGCGTAGTCAGCGATCCATCTTCCATACAGAGCGCGATTCTCAACCTTGGCATAAACGCATCCCATGCCATGCCCGAGGGCGGAACCTTGAGCATCGTTTCCAGCAATACAATTCTCGACGATAATTATTGCACCTTATCGTCTTTCGAACTTATGCCGGGTGAGTATCTGCAGATCGAGATACGGGATACGGGACACGGAATCCCACCCGAGCACCTGTCCCATATCTTTGAGCCCTTCTTCACCACCAAGGAGGCCGGACGCGGAACCGGCCTGGGGTTGGCCGCGGTTTATGGCTCGGTGCAGCAGCACAAAGGCTGCATCACGGTTTACAGTGAGGTTGGCAAGGGGACAAGCTTCAACATCTACCTGCCACTTGCAAAACAGCACGCCATCCCGATCAGCAAGGAATCGCTTTCGCTGATCCACGGATCAGGGCGCATACTCGTAATTGATGACGAGGAGGTCATGCGGTCGGTCGCAAATGCAATTCTTACCGATCTTGGTTATGATGTGGTGCTGACCTGTGACGGCCAGCAGGGCATTGATGTGTTCTCCCAGAAAAGCGAAGACTTCGACATGGTAATTCTGGACATGGTCATGCCCCGGATGAACGGGCGCGATTGCTTCAGGGAACTGAAAAAGATAAAGCCCGACGTCAAGGTAATCCTGTCATCCGGATTCTCGCGCGAGGAAGACGTCAGACAGATGAAGGAAATGGGGCTATGCGGGTTTATAAGAAAGCCTTTCCGCAGCCACGTATTGAGCAAGATCGTACACGAGACGATCAACGATAATCAGGACGGATAGCCATCAGGTTTTGTCGCGATTTTTTGTACGGGATGATGAATCATGATTACAGAAAATACGCCACATGATCTGGAATCGGATTTTCTCGTCGACGAGAAGGAGAGCGTCCTTATTGTTGATGACAATTCCACAATCTCCCTACTGGTCGCCGAAGCGCTTGACTCCACCGGATACGAGGTGGAGACGGCCGAGAACATACATGAAGCGATTGAGATCCTCAACAACCGGAAGCACGACCTGATAATCTCAGACATCCGCATGCCTGGCGGCAGCGGCGTGGACCTGATGAAATACTGCATAAATCATACCATGATGATTCCGTTCATAATGATGAGCGGCTACGCAGACTCCGACCTCATAATCGAAGCGCTCAACTGCGGAGCCCGTTTCTTCATGGCAAAACCGTTCTCCCTCGCCGCCATGACAGAACAGGTTGATTCCGTACTCTCCAAGCAGCGTTATGACAAACTGCACAAAAGATTCGTAGGCCATCTCAAGGAAGCGAACAGGACTCTGGAGCAGCGCGTCACGCTGAGAACCGCCCAACTGGTGAAGATGCAGGATGCCATTGCAATCGCGCTGAGCGGAATGGCGGAGACGCGTGATAATGAAACCGGCGAACACCTTGCGCGCACCTGCGAATATATCAACTGCCTGGGCAACCGGCTGATCAGGGACGGGATAGAGGGTTCATGCCTCAGCAGCGAAGACATGGACATGATCTCCCGCGCCGCAATCCTCCACGATATCGGGAAGGTGGGAGTGCCTGACCGCATCCTCCTCAAGCCGGGAAAACTTACAGCCGATGAATTCGAAGAAATGAAACGGCACACGGTTTACGGATCAAGGACATTGAAAATTGCAATCAACAAGTTCGGCGAAGATCCGTTCCTCCTCCTTGCCCATGACGTCGCACGCCACCACCACGAACGCTGGAACGGCGGCGGATACCCTGACGGGCTGTCTGGCGAAAATATCCCCTTTGCCGCGCGTCTGATGAGCCTGGTCGACGTTTATGACGCTCTCATCAATAAACGCTGCTACAAAGATGCAATGCCTGTCGAGGAAGCGGAGCAGATCATAATCACGGGGAAAAACACGCAATTTGACCCGGCTCTAATCGATGCATTCATTGCCTGCAAAGACGATTTCCGCCATATCGGAAGCCAGTGCAGCTGACCGGCATGCCACAACTTACGTGCTACTTGCCAAAAAGACCGCCGTACTCTTTCTTACCTTTGGCATCTTTTTCGTAATCATCGTAGGCCTGCTTGACTGCATCCAGAATTGCTTGCGGTTTGGGTGCGCAACCGCTGATGTAGATCGGCGACTTCAGCTTTCTGGCACAGTTGCCGACAGCTATCGACCCGCTGACTTTTTTAACTCTTGCGCGGGAACCGTAGGCGACGGTTACCTTCTTTCTGTCGGGAAAATACTGGCTCAACTCTTTGCGCATCTCCGCATTTTCAAGAATGGCGTTGATTGAGTTCAGACACCGCTTGCATTTATTGCCTTTTATAATATCGAATTTCACATCCTTGTCGGCGTCGCCTTTGTCAGCCGCCATCAATTTGTCAGCAAAAGGGCAAAAGCCTCCAATCGCCAACAACGTGCCAAGGGTTCCGAATTTGATGAAATCCCGCCTGCCAAAAGATATGCCTGTCTTATCTCTCATATGTCTGCCTTTCCTACCACCTCACGCTTCCGCATTCTCACCCATAAACGCAAGCGGCAAAACCTTACAAATCATTTTCCAATGGTTTTGCGCTGCGACTCACTGAGTTCCAGAATCTGAAAATCGTTCTCCTCGTTGTAGCGGATTTCAATTTCAATGGCATCGCCCTCCTTGAGGGTCTTTATCCAGAGAAGATGATTCTCGTTAATTCCTTCAATTTCGATGGTCTCGCCAACCATTGCCTTGGGGTTTTTCGCCTTGTTGCCTTTCCATGTTTTGAGTATGTCTTTAACCTTCAGCGTGAAAGAATCGCCGTTTTCATCTTTACTCTGAACGGTGCCGCTTACCTTGCCGGAAAAACCTTCCGTGCCTGCAATCGGTTTCTCGTCGTCGTCGTCGTCCCCATTGTCATCATCGTCCGCGTCTTTTTTCGTAACCGCGCCTTTCTCCTCTTTCTTGCCCTCTTCGCGCGATTTTTCGGTTGCTCCATCTTCCTTGCTCTCGCCTTCGATGCGTTCGACCGATTTCAGGCGCAGGTGATCATTGACATACCACTGGGCTCTTACCTTGTCGCCAACCTTCACGGCTTTGATCTGGCGGACAACACTCTTCTTGGGGCCGCCTGTATTGCCACCTTCCCATTCGGGTATGTACTCGTCCTTATTCCCGTTGAGAGAGCGGATCGTTATGGATGAATCGCCCTTCGCCACAACCGTCCCGATTACGGTTCCCTTGGCGATGGCATTTTTCTCCCCGTCCTTGCCCGGGGTGCGCTTCTTTGGCGGATCTTGGGAGACTTCTTTACGCTCCCCGCCAAAGACCTGCGATTGCCCGGCGCTTATGGCATAGCGGCTTCCCTCATAATCTACCTGCACCGTGCCTGCCGTTACAATTATCGCAAGCGCGAGAGCCCGTCCTGCCTTATTGCCGATCATTTCTTCCTCTCCCTTCTTATCAATCAATTCGACCGAGAACTCCGTCCCCGTTACCCATACATTTCCGAGCGTGGTCTCTACCGTAAACCGCCCCTGCTCGCGGTTCACCCGGCAAGTTACCTTTCCCTTTTCCAGAGCAATCCGTTCATCCTTTTGTGAACCTTTTATGCGGATACTTGCTTCGGGTTGAAGCGCGACATGGGCATACCCGCCCAAGATAAGATCGCGTGCTTTTTCATGGGTGCTCACAACCGCTTCGCGCTCAATCGGCTTACCGTCGAGAAGTGGCAATGGGTAGCGCGGCGAAAATGCCAACCATGCGCCGACGATCAACAGTACAGCCGCTGCTGCCGCAGGGGCAGCCCAGAATATAACCTTGCGTCGAGGATAGGCCTTCCGCAGCACACGGTCGGCAACATCAGGCGGCGTTTCGTTTCCAAGCACCTCCCTCAGCAACTGGTCAACCAGACGATCGCGATTAGGGTTAAGCTTCATCCGATCTCCTCCAGTCCTATGCGCCGGCTGATGCAATCGCCAAGAGCTGCGCGGATACGGCGAAGCAAGGATTTGATACCGTCGGCGCTCATGCCGTTCTTACGCGCCATCTCATCCCGCGACAGGCCATGGGTGTATTTCTGATCCACGACTTTCCGCTGATTCGGCTGCAACCTCTCAAGGCATGCCCGCAAAGCTTCCACATAATCAAACCCATCGCCATCACGCAGGAACTCGGAGATCCACAGCGACTCGGCCTGATCTACGTAATCCGTATTTACATGAACCCTGCTTCGTTTTTCGTGGCGGCAATGTTGCAGGAAAATATTGCGGGAGATTCCGCGCAACCATGCCGCCTGCTGCGTTGATTCCTCCGGGGGGACATTGTTGCTTTTGAATGCAGCAAGAAATGTCTCCTGCAGAAGATCCTCTGCAACAACCTGGTTTGCACCCAGGTATCGCAAGAAACGGTATAGTTCTGACTGATGTGCCCGTACCAGCGCCCCCAGTGTTTCACGATCCATAAATACTCCTGTTTTGCGTGCAGTTATAAATAAGTGTACTTGTCCCCGGAAAAGGGTGCAGCAATTTGCGGATTTGGCGATTTTTTCCCAAAAAAACATCCGGCGTGAGGTGGAAGGGCAGACTTTGTAGCCGGGATTATGGGCATTCAGGATTAATTTAATGCAGATTTACGGGGGAGAAGCAAGGTTTTTGCATAAAAACGGCTTCCGGCAAGGCCAAGGGTTACCGGAAACCGTTTGTGGTCAAATTACATTTACTCCTCGGCGGAATCGTCCTGAATAATTCCGTCTTCGGTCGTCATGCGGTAACCGAAGAGGCGGTCTGCGAGGGCGTCGATATGTTTCTTGATTGCGCCAACCGCATCTTCCTTGTAATCCTGCTCGAAACCGGGCTCGTTTGCGGCCGCATCCAGTATTGCGGAGCGCGCGGCAATTACGGCAAAACGGGCAGCAAAGGTTTCATTATCGCCGAGTTCTGTGCGCATATTAACGTCTTCGCTGTCGGTTCCCATAAGGACATGACCTTTGCCGTCGAGGCGCATGGTGAGGGATTCAGCTCCAAGGCTGTCCTGCAAGGCGCTGAGTACGGGGGCGAAAAAATCCTGAAAACCGGCAAGATCTTCCTGCAAATCCTGCCCCACCTCCTCCAGAGTCTTGGTTTTGCGGGTCTCGCCGGAGCTGGTAAGCTGGTTGAAAAGAACGTCGCTGCCGTCGATTATTTTCATGATTTCATAGCGGTTCAAGGCCAGGTCGGACAAGGAAACCTCGTCGGTTGAATTGCAGCAACTGCTTGCGCTGAACATATCTTCCGAGTACGAAGAAAGTTGGCTGCTGTAGGCACTGATACCGGATGAGGACAGAATTGACGACAGACCGGAAGAGATCATGGCTTCTCCTTTTTTTCTCCCAATTTGATTTTGATTCCCTATTCTCCTGCCCTCTTTTTGCAATAGCCGTGCCAGCGTGGTTTACGGATAAAGTTGAGGATATAGTGCATTCTCCCGGCATCCCCGCAATTGTCATCCTAAATGCAAACAAAGGTACTCAGCCATATCATGGGCAAAGATTCTTCACTGCGTTCAGAATGACACTCAGGGCTGCTCAACATAACTGGAAATAAAAAAACTCCCGGCGCAAACCGGGAGCTTTATTAATAAGGTGTCTTGTATCGTTCCTGCTGATCAGCCTCAGCCGTTCTTCGCCTCGAACTCTTTCATGAAGTTGACAAGGGCGTCGATAGCTTCGCGGGGGCAGGCGTTGTAAATGCTTGCGCGGAGGCCTCCGACGGAGCGGTGTCCCTTGAGGCCGGAGAGGTTGGCGGCGGTGGCTTCCTTGACAAACTTGGCGTCAAGCTCTTCGTTGGGGGTGGTCCAGCAGACGTTCATGGTGGAGCGGTATTCCTTGGCGGCTACAGGCTTCCAGAAATCGCTGCCGTCGATGGCGTCGTAAAGAACCTTCGCCTTCTCCTCATTGATCTTCTCCATGGCCGATACGCCACCGAGCCCGAGGAGCCAATCGGTTACGAGCTTTACGATATAGATGCCCCAGGTGTTGGGGGTGTTGTAGAGGCTGTTCTCGGCGATGTGGGTCGAGTAGCGCATAATCTTCGGCGCGGTTTCGGGGCAACGCTCGGCAAGGTCCTTGCGGATGACAACGAGAGCGAGACCGGAGGGGCCGATATTCTTCTGCGCGCCGGCGTAGATCATGCCGAACTGGTTGACGTCAAGCTCGCGGCTCATGATTTCGCTGGACATGTCGGCGATGAGCGGGGCTTCGGTCTTGGGGAAATCGGTAAAGCGGATGCCGCCGATAGTTTCGTTCGAGCAGATGTGAACGTAAGCCGCGTCGGAATTGAGGGTGTACTCGTCCGCCTTGGGCATACGGTTGTACTTGTCGTCCGCGCCATCCCAGACCACGTTCACCTTACCGGCAAGCTTGGCTTCGGAAATGGCTTTCTTCGCCCACGCGCCGGTGTTGATGTAATCGGCTGCCTTGCCCGCCATAAGGTTCATGGGGAGCATGGCGAACTGGTGGCTCGCGCCGCCCTGAAGAAAGAGCACCGCGTAATCGTCGGAGATACCCATGAGCTTGCGGATATTGGCCTCGGCCGTGTTAATGACCTCGTCGAAAGCCTTGGAACGGTGGCTCATCTCCATAAGCGACATGCCGTTGCCGTTAAAGTCGAGAAGCTCGGCCTGCGCCTTCTCAAGAACCGGAAGGGGAAGAGCGGCGGGACCTGCACAGAAGTTATGAACTCGGGCCATCATATTCCTTTCTTTATCAGCCTTTCGGTGAGGCGCACGGGACTTATCCCTTTCGCCATGCCCTCCACCAGCAAGAGCAGTTCACCATAAATCCTTTTCGTGATTTTTATCACGTTTGGGATTATATTGGATATTTTCCAAAAGGCAACCGATAAAATCGGTTTTCGTTGACCGATTTCAAGAAGTGTATATCCTTATTGCAGACAACTATTTGTATCTCAGCAAGAGGCATGGGACGGAGTTTTTCAGATGAAAGAATCGATCAGCAAACTGGTAACGCGGGAGCAGCTTCCCGGGTTGCGGGAAAAATACAGCAAGGAAGGCAAGACCATCGTCTGGAGCAACGGCTGCTTCGACCTCTTCCACGAAGGGCATATCCTGAGCCTGGAGTCGGCGAAAAAACTTGGCGACGTGCTTGTCGTGGGGCTCAACTCGGACGAATCCATCCGCAACTACAAGGGCGGCGACCGCCCCATCGTCCCGCAGCAGAGCCGCGCGGCCGTACTCTGCGCCGTCGGTTGCGTCGATCATGTAATAATGTTCGACGGTGTGCGCTGCACGCCGGAGCTTGAACTGCTCCACCCCGACATTTACGCCCAGGGCTCGGATTACAACATCGACACCATAGACCAGAACGAACGCAAGGCGGTTGAGGACGGGGGCGGCACCTGCGCCTTTCTCCCTCTGCGGGAAGGGATCAGCACTTCGCTGGTGGTGAAGAAGATCCGCAGGAACGATCCGGAAAAGATCACCTCCGCCGCATTCGCGCTGATCAGAAAAGACGACAAGCTCCTCCTCGTGGCCAACCGCTACGTCGAGGGGATCCGCTGGGGCCTTCCCGGCGGCGGGCACGAACGGGGGGAGAAGCTCGCCGACACCATCGTCCGCGAATGCAAGGAAGAGATAAACCTTGATGTTAAAATCACGGCTTACCGCGGGGTGATTGAACGGCACGAACCCAAGATGAACCTGCACCTCATCCTTCATCTCTTTGAATGCACGGCGGAGGATTACTCGAAGCTCGAACCCAACGGCAAGGAAGACATAATCGAAGCCGAGTGGTTTGATATTGAAAAGATGGAAAAGCATCCGGACTGGATTCTCGGGCGCAAGCAGTTTGCATCCTATCTTGCCGACCCCGACAATTTCCCGAGCTACACATACATGGGCCCCGGAGAGGAATAGCCCCAGAATAAAAGAAATATGATATGACCCAAAAACCAAGACTGATTGCCGTCGACTTCGACGGAACCGTGGCCAGCTATAAACCGATAATGAATCCAGACCCCGCGTTTCTCGAACGCATCCGCCCGCTTATTACCGATGGCGTGTTGTGGGCGCTCAATTCTGACCGCTCTTTCCGGCAGCAGGAGAGGATGGCTCTCGACCTTGAGGAAGAACTTCGCCCCTGCGCCCTGCTCTGCCGCCAGCGCGAGATTTATTTGTATCGCAATGGGATCTACGAGGCCCACATGGAATGGAACGCCGCCATGCAGGAGGCGCACGTTGACCTGTGGAAACAACTCCGACCCTTCTTCGCGGCGTGGACAAACATGATCGAGGAAAACTTCGAGGTACTTGAAAAGTACGTGGACGACGAGGCTTTCGCTTTCATGCTCCCCCAGGACGAGACCGACAGCCTTCGCGAGTCGATGAATGAACTTCTCATGCCGTGGCCGGAAGCCACCGTTTCCGGCAACGCCGACTGGGTATTTGTGCAGCACAGTTCTTTTTCCAAAGGACGGGTGCTTGGGGAACTCGCGGACATGCTCAACCTCCCGCGCGAACTCACCCTCGCCATCGGCGACGGGCTCAACGACGTGGGCATGCTCAACGGTTCGGTTACCCCCCTCGTGGGCTGCCCCGCGAATTCCTGCATGGAAGTGAAAGAAGCGGTGGGCAAAATCGGCGGGAAGATGGCGGACGGGGAGGACGCGGCCGGCACCGTAGAAGTGATCGACTACTATTTCCGCAATTCCTGAATTTTCGAAAGGCATGAATGACCATTCTTATCAGCAACGACGACGGGATCGAAGCGCCGGGCATCGCCATGCTGGTGGAGGCCCTTGCCGGAATTGACGAACTGGTGGTCGTCGCCCCGCGCGAAAACCGCAGCGGCATCGGCCATGCCGTAACCTTCGACTCGCCGGTCAAGATCGAGGAGATGCCACCCGCCCCGTGCGGAGCCCAGCGCATCGCCGTTTACGGAACGCCCGCCGACTCGGTAAAATATGCGATCAAGAAACATCTTATCGAACGCCCCGGCCTTGTCGTTACCGGGGTAAACCGCGGGCTCAACGTGGGTGTTAACGTCCTCTACTCCGGCACCATCGGCGCGGCATTCGAAGGGCTTATTCACGGCATCAACGCCGTCGCAGTCTCCGCCTCTTACGA
>JAFGWW010000209.1 GCA_016936955.1 Planctomycetota bacterium
CGCGCACCGGGATCTCCCCGAGCGAGTATCTCCAGCGCCTGCGCATGCAGAGGGCTTTCTCGTTACTCCGCAGCTCGCAGATGTCGGTCAAGGAGATCGCCTACGCGTGCGGATTCTCCGATCCCGCCTACTTCAGCCGCTGCATCCGCGACGCCTCCGGGCTTACTCCGCGACAGCTCCTTAACACCATGTAAAAGGCGCCCGCCCTGTCCGGGGCTGACGCCTTAATTGATAATCATGCAGGCAGCTGGTTATTTCTTCTTCTCCGCTTTTTTCTTATCCGGCTTCTTTTGCTCCGCTTTCTTAGGCTCCGGTTTTTTGGGTTCCTTGTAGAGCTTTAGCCGGGGCACCAGATCGGCATTTTTAAGGCGGCGGCTCAGGCTTTCCAGATAACCTTTGCGGACTCGCTTGAGATAGTCAGACATGCCGATATCGCTTCCTTCAGCACCGACCATCTCCCAGAAAGCAAGGCTTTGTCCAAGGCTATAATCTTTACGGGAAACGCAAGTCTGCCCCACTTTGGCAAAAGACTCAAGCAGGCGGTCGTCCTTTATGTTTTTCATCACCTCAAGAGCCCACTTGCCCACATCCTCGCCCTCGTAAACAGGGCCGAATTCGTAAAGCCGACGGACAGCATATGCGGCCTCTTTGCATAGCGCACCATCGGAGCGATTTTCCCTTATCAACTTGAGAAGGGATCCGCCAAGGCGTTTCAGATCGGCGCGGCCTTCATTATTCACCCCCGGCAGCCAGTCAGTATCTTTGGCAAGCATTGACGCATAAGGGCCAAAAGGTGATTTCAGATCATCCTCTGTTCCGGCCTTCATGTCCTTACCGGCGGGCCCTTGCAGCATATACAGGAGGATATTTTTCAGGTTATGCTCATGGCCATCGACAGTACGGATGCCGGTCACGGCCACATAATATGCGTAGGTTGCTGAATCCTGGCCGGTCGCGCGCAGGAAGGCTAGCGAGAAGATCCTCAGCGCCTCCTTGGGCTGACCGCTGTACATTGCCATCCATGCGCGGTGCTCGCAGGCGCGAGCATTGTCGCCAAGCCCGGCCTGAGCCTGAGCGAACGACTTACGCCGCGCCTCCGAGACAGTGTAAGGAAGATCGGCGGCAGGATTTTTGAGATCATCCTCCGACCCTGGTTTATTGTCAGGGCCGGCCGGGCCGCTGATATGGAACTGCAGGTATGCATTAGCTCTATCAATATTCCCATCTATGCGTGTCATCAATTCGGCAATTTTGCGCACGCCGTTTTCAATGGACCAACGGTTGTCGGCCACATCGAGAAGAACATGCTGCGCGCCGAGGGCATCCTGCCACTTTTCCATCTTTTCATAAGCATCGGCAATTCCCGTCTGCGCGTCTTTCCAGTAATTGTGCACCGCCGGGTGATCGATAAACACCTTATCAAATGCTTCTACAGCCTTACCCCAGTTTTCCTCTTTACGGTAGCTGTCACCGATGAGCCATGCCCACTCTTGGGAATATCCGGTGTTTTCCTCGACCTTGAGGCGCTCCGAAAAATAAGTGCGAAGCTCCTCGCCGTTCTTGGTTGCCAGAAGCACGTCTGCGTAACGCCTGCGACGTCCGTGTTGATGGTCGGCACGCAGATTATCGATAAATTCCGGTTTTATCATCAGGCGCAGGGCTTCAAGAGCCTTGTTGTCATCTTTCATCCATTTTGCCGCCTCCTGCATCTCCCATAGCGCGCTGGCGGCAAGGTCTTTATTCTCATTTTTTGACAATTCAAAAGCGGCAAGGGCGGCGGAGTGGCCGTCAGCACCAAGCCTCATCCGGTTGCAGAATCTGGAGAGCTTGAGGTTGGCCTCCATGAGCATTTCTTTTTCATTCGGGTTTCTTTCGATAAAATCCCTGATCTCTGGAAGCGCCGCCTCGAGTGACTCCTTCTTGCCCTGATCCCAATAAGTATCGACCAGGTTATATGTTGCCTTCCGGTCAATCGAAGCGTCTCCGGGGAAGAGCGCGCGCAGCTCCTTGCCGAGGCTGATAAGCTCCCTGCTATTGCGGTTGCGCCGCTGCACATAAAGGATCACATCAAATGCTTCTATCTTGTCTTTTGTTGTAGCGGCATTGGCACCTATAACAGCGCGGGCAACCTCGATAGCCTTGGTCTGGTCTTCCTTGCCGCCGTATCGTTTCTGCTGGGCCTGCCGAAGCATGTCGTGAACTTTGCGCGCCTCTTCCTTCTTGTCGGCGGAATAAACAAAACCGGAGAGGGCAAAAACGATCAGTAGTATGGATAAGGATCTCATCATCTGTTCAACACCTTAATATCGGATTCCAGTTCTTTCTTATTCAGATAGAAACGGATCTCGTCGACAAGAAATGACTGATGCCCCCGCCCGTCGCCGGAGAATACAACATAACCGCAGAGGTCGGGCAGAAAACCGTCGGCATCCTTGAGCATGTTATCAAGCGGAATAACCACACGCTGCCACGTATCGGCGCGCAAAGGCCCGTCAACAAGATGCTCTTTGGTAATAATCGGAACGGGATCTGTGGTGACGGGATAGGTGTACGTCGGGGCATCCTTCAAACCGAAGCTGATGTTGCCCTTCAACTCCCCAACGGGTTTGAGCATGAAAGATACGGCGTAATACCCGGTAATATTCTCGGAATTCCAGCCGCGGCCGAAAGGAATACTCCACGAATCCGGGCCACCCTCAACCTTCAGGCAGTACCGTCCGTCGAAAGGTATCTGCGACTTGTCGTCACGGATAATCTCAATGCTTGCCGCGCCATCCGCCCCTTCAGGATTCCTCCCCTGCCGCTCATTCCAGAAGACAAAACTCTGGGCCCTGACAAATATGGAGAGCGGGGCAACCCTGCCCGCAAGGCTGCCGTTCGAGTCGATGGCGCTTACGGTAAGGCCCATCGAGCCCGGCCAATAAGGGCGCCAGTCCTTGCGTTTCTTCATGCCGTTACGGTCCACCCGGAAGTTGGTGGCATATATCCCGTCGCCTTCTTTCTCATCACCGTGCTTGCCATCGTCGAAAAGCTGAGTGCGTTCCGAGCCGCCAAGACGAGTAAGGTCGACCGTCACAGACTCAAGCTTGCGTCCATCAGGAACAACCACCTTCGAACTGATCCTGATGTCGGAGTCAGGAATCGCGGTCTCGAAGCTATCCATCTGCACAAGCAGCCTTCTCACATATTGGGAGGAATGGCTGTCCCGGTGGAAATCTTCCAGGTCGCCCTTGAAGGATGCCCAGCGGTCGTCACTGAAAATCGAGGACGCCACGGAAAGAAGGGGCGGGTTGGTAACGGCGTAGTCGACCCTGTACGGCGCAGTGTCGCGGCCGACATAAAGAATGCCATTGATGGCCGCATAAAAACGATTGCCGGTAGCGTTGGCTCGTATGCTCGCCCCCTCGCGCACGAAATTGCCCGTATAGAGGCCGTCGCCCATTGGGATCTGGGTAGCAAGACGGTCGGTGGTTCCGATCATTCCGTATTGGCGGGGTTCGTAAAGGAACATCATCTCGCTATCTGCCGTAGCCGACCACGCATGCTCCACGCTCTGCCACTCAACCTGTTTGAAGCCAAGATCAGCCACCTCCTCGCCGCGATTATACATTCTAAAAATGCCGGAGTCGGAGGTCGTCACATAAAAGGAATGGCCGTTCAGGCTAAGGCTGCAATCGGTCACGAGGACATCGCTGGCGAGGCGGCGCAGGTATTGCCCGAGAGTTACAAGATGATAAACGCCCTGCATGAAGGGTTCATCCTTGGGGGCAGCAACCAGGAAAAGATCCCTGCTCTCGGGACGCCCGCAGACTAAACGGTGAATGTAATAATCAGGCGTAATGGTCGACCATGTAGCGCCATCGTCGCCGCTACGCGAAATACCGAGAGCCGAATCGCCGTGCGCCACGAGCAGTGTATTATACCCCGGATCTCCGGGATAAACCTCAACCTGCACGCATTCGTCGGAAGGCAAGCCGCTCGCTTTGGACGCTATTTGCTTTGCCGTCTTACCGCCATCGGAACTGCTCCAGATGCCGCTGCGCTGCATGGCCAGATACAGCTGGTTTGCGTTTCCGGGATGGAACGCAACGTAGGCGATCGATCCGGTTTTGCCGACGTCGATACCACCAAGCTTTGTCCAATGTTCACCAAAATCATCAGTACGGTAGAGGCCGTCGCGGGCTGTCGCGTAGGCACAGGCTGGTATCATCGGATGGGGAAAAACCTTCTCGATATCCCGCACCTGATCGCTTGGCGTCCAGTGCAACCGCAGGGGCTCATACTTCCCGGTATGCCGCATCATCCCGTCATCTTTTTTAAAAGGAACGGTCGGGACTTCCGGCTTATCCTCGCCCGCATTAATGGCGGTTGCAAAGATCAGGGCGGCTAAAAACATATGGATGAAATACGAATTAGGTCGCAAGAGAGTATTCCTTATCGTTTATCGGGGAAAACCTGGATCCGAAATCGAAAGGGCATTGAGCCGCGCTACCGTCAGGTTCACGGCTTCTTTGTCGCAGCTGCCTCTTCCTTCGGTGCGGGGGGCGCGGGAGGAAGAAGGGCCAGTTGCCCGATCACGACCCGACGCGCAAGGGCTCCGGGTTCGCCGGCCGCGCGTCCATCGAGAGGCTGATATTTTCCGGAGCGAATGGCGGCGAGGCCGACTTCAGTCCCCGCATCTTCAATCACCGGATGCTGGGCAAGAACCCGCTGGCCGGCAACCTTGTTCTTCGAGCCAAGATCGGTCACGATAATGGGTATTATATCTGTGGCATTGGCATTACTAGAGGGCGAGAGGATGCGCGCGCCGCTCTCGTCGGCTCCGCCGGTGTAAAGCTTTTTGAAAATTGGAACTGAATAGCGGCCGTCGATCTTCCAGCCGTCCTCAACCCTGTAAATGCGCCGAATAAAATAAGCACATTCACGACTGGCCCAATTGAAGGCTTCGAGCATATTCACTTTGCCGTCATTGTCGCCAACCGCATCATTATCCGCGACCGGGCCTTCGAGAGCCTGCAGGAAGAACTCCATAAAAATCGGCTCAGCTGATTCGGTGGGGCTTGTCGCGCAGAGAAGCACCCGGTTCGGCGCAGCCATGCTCTTGACCGTATCGCCGGAGGCGGGGGTGAAATTTAGAATCAGCTGATTCTTCGATGAGAGGGGCGCGAGTGCCTCGGCCAGTTCGTCAAGGTTAACGTCCGGCCCACCGACAACAAACTTCGGCGCACCGTCAATGCTGCTGCCGTGGCCCACGATAAGAATCACCACCTGATCTTCCGGACGGGTATTCTTAACAAGCTCCGCCGCGCTCGCCATTACCGTTTCCCGGTTCGCCGTATCGTCCACAAGCTTGCCGTCAAGGGCGGTATCTGCGCTGAGGATTCGAATGTCGTCGGCATTCACTTTCGCGGTTTTGGTCAGATAGGTATTGAACCTTACAATCCAGTCGCGGTAACGACGGCCATGAACACTCGTACCGGGCAGGCCCTCAATAATCAATACTCGCGTCTTGGGCGCAACCGCCGCCTTCGCTGGCTCTTTCTTGGGCTCGTCTTTCTTCTCTCCGCCAAGAACAAAACCGGCGCCGGTGCAAAATGCGACCGCACAAAATATCAAGGACAGCAAAGCCTTCCTGTTATGTAAAGACACCTGCACGTCAAATCCTCCATTGCTTCATCGAAGCGTCAGCGCCTAGTGACTAAGGAAATAAATAATGATATTGATGCCCATCTTCATAGCTTCGAGATTCTTCTCTTTGTTGAACCACCTGTTCACCCAGCCGCAATGAAGGTCGCCGGGGGTATTGACGGTCATGATGCGACCGGTGCCGCGCTCGAAGAGGCCGTACGCGCCGTTGGGCACGCCCTGCATGTGAGGGCATCCCTTTTTCATATCGAAATAGATATGGAAAATATCGTGGTCATCCGGGATACGCCGCATGGGGTTATCGGGAAAAAGTTTATCCATAAGCTTGTTGTAGGTGCGGAAGAAACGATCCTCGCGCCCCGCGTATACGCAGTCGTCGGCGTGGATAAAACCGCCGCGTTCGAGGAACTCTCGCAGGTTGCTCTCTTCAGTTTCGGTCAGGGTGAAATAGCCTTCCGAGGTCATGAAGATAAAGGGGTTGCGCACCATCTCGTCGAAATCGCCGAGGGTAACAACGCGCGGTTCCTGACTGACGTTGATATTGGTAAGATCCTGCAGCTTGCGGCGCAGGTTCACGTCACCGACGGGGTGAACATTCCACTGGTCTGGGGTGTTGTCGTTTACGGTAAAGCGCAGACGGGGGAAGATGAACTTGCCCGTCTCGACCGCCTTTTTCTTCTCCCCGCCCAGAGCCTTGCCCATCAGACCGCCTGCCATACTTGCCAGAACCAGACCGCCGAGGGCGTGAAGGCCGCCGGATAGAAAACGCCTGCGACTGAGGTTTATAATCGTATCCATCGCACCGGAAAACTCGTCCGCCGTGCGACCGGCCTCAAGGTCGTTTTCGCGATGAATTATGGGGTTCTTCTTCATGGTGTTCTCCTTAGTACATCCCTCACCGACAAAGCATTTGCGCGTGTCGGTTAAGCAAGCCCGCTACGGCGCCTCACTATCCATTCTACCGCAAAAACTCCAAGCAGCATCAGGAAAATCAGCGGCATATCCCAGACCAGATCCCGGCGGGAGACGGCTGCCGTACGCTGCAGGCGGCGCGCATCATCCTTCGCGGTCACGACAAGGTCTTTCGTGTCCGGATATTCAAAGTACTTCCCCCCACTAATTTCTGTCATATTTTTGAGCAGTTCCCTCTTCAGCCCGGCGTCGGAAAACTCTACCAACGGCTCCGCAACCCTGAAGCTGGTAACCACATCCGCAACCTCCATGTCTGCCACATGAACCTTGACGCTGTAATTACCTTCAAGATCCGGAACATAACGGGCCTGATAAACCCCTTCCTGCGAGAGGATCCAATCCATGGGGATATCTTCACTGTTGCCGATCGGATCGGTAATGGTGGCGATAACAGTGGCCTCATTATTGGGGCGCAGGTCTTTGCCCAGCACCTCGGCCTGAACGATGACCGGGCCCTGGCGGGCATAGGAATCGGCGTCGGTGGAGGCGACAAGGTGGTCTTTCGCGCCGATAACCAGCCAGCGGATAAGCTGCTTCCAGAAGCGTTCGTGGAACTCGTTACTCGCGGGCATCGAAACCTGCCAGTACCAGCTCCCGCCCGAGGTGAAGGCCGCAACGCGACCGGCGCCGTAATTCTGAACCGCCAGAACGGGCAGGCCGTCTTTCGGATTCTTGAGTAGAAGCGTGGCGCCGCTCTTGACCCCGCGGACAGGCGTAATGCCGATCAGGGGAGGAATCGTCTCCCATAGGAGGCGGTTCTGCCGTTCGTCAGGAACCAGACGCATGACGGGATGGTTCAAGCCCTGCTCGGCGAGAACCGGAACATAAGTCGAATCGGAATAAGGCGGGTCCATGGACGAAATATTCAGGGGCAACGCTTTCTCAACCGGAGTACGGTCATAACCGCCCTGGCCGAAGGAATTAACCCCGCCCAGCATCAGCAGGCCGCCGCCGCGCTCTTTGACAAACTCCTCAAGCATCTGCAGCTGGTCCTTGCTGAAGTAAGAGGCTTCAATATCGCCAAGGATGATCGCCTGATACTTGAAGAGCTGCTCCTTGGTCTTCGGGAAGCCCTGGGCAAGATAGGATTCTTCGGGGTTGGCGCCCTGCACATATACACGGTCGGCGGCAAGACGGAGCATACCCACCACACGGAAGTTAGGATCGCGGAACATGGCGCGGCGCAGGAAGCGGTATTCCATCCGCGGGCTACCCTCGATATAGAGAACCGGCAAGCGGTCGTCGCTGATATGGATGGAGAATTCCTTTACGTTATTCTCCGCTACTGTCTCGCCTTCGATGACGGGGATCTCGGCCGTATAAATGGCCGTGCCGTTATGGTCGGGGGTAAAGGGGATGCGCACGCGCTTGAGGTCGCTGTCTTCGGAGGGCTCAACCATCTCGGAAGCGAGAACCGAACCCTCGCGCATGATGCGCAGCTC
>JAFGWW010000210.1 GCA_016936955.1 Planctomycetota bacterium
ATTGCTGCAGCAACTGCAAATTCTACGACGCCAGCGCAAACGAGTGGTGCCGCGAGCCAATGGCGCGCAGCGAAAAACCGCGCGACCCGCAACAGGGCAATACCTGCGAATATTTTCTCTTCTTCGATTCCGCCTCCTCCGACTCTGAGCGCGAGAAAGAAGCGAAGGCGAAACTCTCCGGCCTCTTCGGCGAGAGCGTGGAGGATAAAAGCGAAGAGAAAGCGGACTGGATGGATTTCAAAAAACCGGATTCCAGAGACATCTTCGGCCAGTGATATTTCCCGGGCGGCTCAGACCACGAGCTGCCCTTTTTCGTTGCGATATTTCGAGGGCGAGATGCCGAAGCGGTTTTTGAATTCGCGGCTGAAGTGGAACTGATTCTTGAAGCCCGTCTCCTCCGCGATCTCGTACAGGGATTTTTCATTCATCAGCAACATCTGCCGTGCCTTGGCCAGCCGTATATTTTTCAGATAAGCCATGGGCGCGAGGGCGAAAGCCTCCCGGAATGCGGCGTGTAGGCGGGAAGGGGAGAGGTGGGCCGCTTCCGCCAGATCCTCGACCACGAGATCCCGCGCCAGATTTGCGTTGATCCACTCGATAAGCGGCATGAAGCGCCTCCCGCGCACGCACTCGTCCCATCCCTGCTCGTCAACCTGTGAGATGCCGCATAACATCCGCAGCAGGCGGAAGCCGAGTTCCTTGCGCAGCAATACCGACGGCACGTCCACCACCTCTTTTCCCAGACGCTCAATCCCGTCGAATATTCCCGACATCTCCCGCGCCTCTTTCCCCCTCACCACTCCCGGCAGAACATAAAGCCTCTCAAAGAGAAAGGCGCTGCGGATGCTGCAGCGGGTGTGTATCCAGCGCGCTTCCATCCTCTCGCCACGGCCGTGGTGGATTATGGTCAGGTCGTCATTGGTGCCGGCCAGAAAAAACTCCCCTTCCTTGACGGTAGCGCTCTCGCCGTCCCGGATCACCTCATAGCTCCCCCGCAAGGTCTGGGCGATTATAATGCAGGGCGCGGTTTTTACGTGGGTATATCCGTCGTCGAAACTGTTGCCGCCCAGATGGAGATACTCTATCTCCAGATCCTGCACAAAGTCGGCATCAATCCCGCGTGTGGCCATTGTTCGGGCTCCATCTCAATAACAGTAGTCACAGATATATTAATGGTATCCGGGTGAATGGCTTATAGCCAGCAAATACTGTATTTATTAAAGGGTAAGCATTGATTATTCACGATATGACAGGAGAACAGGATATGAGGCTCGCGGGTCCGATTTACGCAAAATATGAGACGCCGGAAGAGTGGGCGGCGGCAGTAGCCGCCAAGGGGTACAGGGCGGCCAACGCCCCGCGCATGGATATTGACGGGCAGGGCGGGGGTGTTGTGCAGGCTTTTGCCGATGCGGCGAAGAAAAACGATATCGTCATTGCCGAGTGCGGGGCGTGGAGCAATCCCCTTTCGAATGACGCGAAGACGGCGCAGGAGGCGATGGATAAATGCGTAAGTTCTCTCGCTCTCGCCGAGGAACTCGGGGCGAGATGCTGCGTGAACATCTCCGGCTCGAGGGGTGAGAAATGGGACGGCCCCTGCGCGGAAGACCTTACCCCAGAAACTTTCGATCTGATCGTCGAGACGGTGCGCGCCATAATCGATGCGGTCAAGCCGACGCGGACTTACTACACCCTCGAGACCATGCCGTGGATGTATCCCGACTCTGTCGACAGTTACGAACTCCTGCTCAAGGCGATTGACCGTAAGGGCTTTGCCGTCCATTTTGATCCGGTCAATCTTGTGAACTGCCCTTCGCGATATTTCAACACAGACAAGCTTATCACCGAATTCGTGGATCGCCTCGGCGGGCACATCCGTTCCTGCCATCTCAAAGACACCAGCCTTGCCATGAACCTGACCACCTGCCTCACCGAATGCCGGCCGGGGACGGGCGGGCTCGATTACCCCTGTCTGCTCCGGACGATTGATAAGCTGGATAAGGACACCCCTGTATATATGGAACATCTCCCCTCGGAGGAGGAGTACGACCTGGCGGCCGAATATATTCGCGGCGTAGCGAAAAATGAAGGAGTAACCCTATGAGTTGCGTAATGAATGGAGCGATGAAAGAATTCAAGGTCACCGCGCAGGGGAAGATCTCCCTGATCGAAGCTGATATGCCGGATGCGCCTCTTGGTGCGGAAGAGGTTGAGGGGCACACGCTTTATTCGCTCGTCAGCCCGGGAACCGAACTCGCCGTATTTCAGGGGCTTGCGAACTGGGCGCAGTTTCCTTGCGGAACCGGTTACGCTTCGGTTTTCAAAATCGACTCGGTCGGCTCCGAGGTAGAAGGCATGAAGGTAGGCGACCTCGTTTTCTGCAAGAACCAGCATAAATCATGGCAGCGTTGCAAAGCTGCCGATGCGGTCAAGGTGCCGGAGGGTCTCGCCCCCGAGGTTGCGGTTTTCTGCCGCATGATGGGCGTCTCCATGAGCACCCTCGTCACCACCCGCGCCCGTCCGCCCTACACCGTTATCGTAACCGGCCTCGGGCTGGTCGGCAATCTGGCGGCGCAGATGTTCAATGCTTCAGGTTACAGGGTAATTGCGTGCGACCCGGTCGGCGAGCGGAGGGAGCTGGCGCAGCGGTGCGGCCTCTCCGATGTCCGCGCCTTGGTTCCGCTTGATGACGAGAGTATTGCGGGCAAGGTTTCCCTCGTGGTTGAGTGCTCCGGCCATGAACAGGCGGTGCTCGATGCGTGCAAGGTCGTGAAAAAAGGCGGCGAGGTGGTTATGATCGGCGTGCCGTGGTCGAAACGCACCGACATCCCGGCTTTCGATATTCTCCACGCGGTCTTCCATAAATACGTACACCTGCGCAGCGGTTGGGAGTGGGAACTGCCGTGGACTGATCAGGATTTCCGCGAGGGCAGCATTATGGGGAATTACGAAGGCGCCTTGCGCTGGCTCGCGGAAGGGCGGATCAACACGGGGGTTCTCGCCGAAAAGCGTTCCCCTGAAGACGTTGCGGATATATATAACAATCTGGTGAACAAGAAAAACGCGGGGCTTACTACTCTGGTGGAGTGGTAAATCCCGAGCGAGCCGTGGTGAATAGCATGATTTCGGAAAGCGCCGCTCCGCTGGGGGCGGCGCTTTTTTGCCAGATTCCTGCCATTTTTCGCCTGTGGCGAGAAAAACTTCATTAATAGCGGTTGAGAAACGATGCCTGCTCTGTTAAAATGCGCCGCCTATGATTTTCAGATATGGAAAACACGGTGACTCCTCCGAACCTCCCGACCATGGCGGACTGCGCTGAAGTCGAGGGGATATCTATTGGTTTCTTTTTTAATGAATCATGAATAGTAACGGAGGAATTTCATTATGGCAGGTCATAGTCACTGGGCTGGTATCAAGCACAAGAAGGCAATCAACGACAAGAAGCGCGGCAAGGTCTTTTCGCGTCTCGCCAAGCACGTATATATCGCGGTAAAGGAAGGCGGCAGCCCCAAGCCGGAGGACAACCCCCGCCTGCGTCTGGTGCTCGAAAAGTGCCGTCAGGCCAACATGCCCAAGGATAACATCAAGCGCGCAATCGACAAGGCCATGGACGCCGGCGTCGGTTACGAGGAGATGACCCTTGAAGGTTACGGTGCGGGCGGCGCGGCCGTCATCGCCGAGTGCCTTACCGACAACACCAACCGCACCGGTCCCGAGGTCAAGAAGATCTTCGAGAAGGCCGGCGCCAAGCCGGGCCAGCCCGGTTGCGTATCCTATATGTTCCAGCGCAAGGGGCTTATCCAGGTCAGCAAGGAGAAGACCAGCGAGGAACACCTTTTCGAGATCGCCCTCGAGGCGGGCGCCGATGATGTTGTCGACCAGGGCGACTTCTTCGAGGTCACCTGCGGCGTGGCCGAATACATGGCTGTCAACGAAGCTCTCGAAACAGCGGGAATCGAAACCGAGCAGAGTGATATCCAGCTCATCCCCGACAACAACATCGACGTGGATATCGAATCCGCCCGCAAACTCATGAAGCTTACCGAAATGCTCGAAGAGCATGACGACGTCCAGAACGTTTACACCAACTTCGATATTTCCGAAGAAGTGGCGGCCCAGCTCGCCGCCGAAGCGGAGTAGGCGCGCATATGTCAGTCAAGCGTCACGGCCGTCGTCTGGACCAGCTCAAGGATATGTTCGAGCGGCACGGAATCCGCCCTTCTATCCGTCGCGGCCAGAACTTCCTGTTGGACAAGAACCAGGTTAGCTATATCGCCCGCGTTGGCGACCTCGGCCTTGATGATATCGTCCTCGAGGTCGGCCCCGGAACCGGATTCCTCTCGAAAGAGATTATCCAGTACGGCTGCCGTCTCTTCTGTGTCGAACTCGACAACAAGCTTGCCGATCTGGTCAAGGAGGAGATGGCCGAGCACTCGAATTTCGAGCTGATGAAGGCTGATATCCTTGCCGGGAAAAATAACGTCAATCCGGCGGTGCTTGAGCGCGTGCGGGAGCTTGTCCTCGAACATGGCGGAAATCCGAGGCTCAAAACCGTCTCCAATCTTCCATACTCGGCCGGCACCCCCTTTGTGATGAACCTCTTCCACTCCGATCTTCCTTGGGTCAAGGCAGTATTCCTGATCCAGCTTGAGGTCGGCGAGAGAATGACCGCAAAGCCGGGCAGCCCCGATTACGGCACCCTCTCGATTGCCTGCACCCTCGGGGGCAACACTACAATCGAGCGCAAGGTTCCGCCCCAGGTTTTCTGGCCCCGGCCGAAGGTGGCGAGCGCGGTAGTCTCCATTGAATTCAACTCGCTCGAAGAGCGCATGAAAATTCCGTGGCGCGCCCTGCGGAGGATAACCTCCGCAATCTTCTCCTCGCGCCGGAAGCTTCTCCGGAACTCCCTCAAAGGAGTTTTCCCCGGCGATTCTCTTGATGAAGCCATCGAGGGCGTGGGGCTTGATCCGCAGGGCAGGGGCGAGCTTCTGCTGCCGGAAGAGTTCCTCCGTCTGGCAGAAAAGCTGGCGGAAATGGAAGAAAAGAGCGAAAAATAGCCATTTTGCGCCTGCCGTCAGGTGGAGTTGGGTAAAAATTACTTAAATACCGGACAAATGGCTTGACTACAGCCTTTGTTTGTGCCATTATGTTCCGTTCATTCAACGCTAAATGGGCCGGGATACGAAGTTATTCCGGTCTGCGAGTTTTCAAGGAGTTTAAGAAAGATGGCCAAGAAGAAGAATCCTGTCGAGGTTTACCAGCTCATCTGCAAAGATTGCGGCGGACGCAACTACGCTGCCCGTCTCAAGAAGGAGCACAAAAACCTTGAGCTGACCAAGTACTGCCCGTCAGAGAGAAAGCACACCCCCCACAAAGCCAAGAAGGCCTAGTACCACAGGCGGCCCCGCGCCGTCACGCGTGCTGAGCTTAAAGTGAGGGGAGTTTAAAGGCGGTCGATCCTGAACGGTCGGCCGCTTTTACGTTTCCTTTCTTGTCAACCCTGACCGGATAAAAGTGCCCCTGCCCACCCCGTTTTCAGCGTGGTTTTGTGCCAAATATGCCTCTCCGTCATAAATTGTCCGGTATCGGCATTTGACAATACCGGCAATCGTGGGATATATTAGTGTATAAGGTTTTAACGTTAAAACTTCGAGCTTTGGCTTGACAGAATGTGCCGCTTATCCGGTTGACAGTCAATCGGACAAGTGAGCCTTAGGCGGGCGGCGCGGAGTGTTTTCCGGGAGGATGCTTATGGATTCGATGGAGAGAAGAAGAGAGCTGCGCTTCAGGGTCAACGACTGTATGCTCAAATGTTCCAGGGATTCGCTTCTTTCGTTTCTCAAAAAACCGGACAACCACACCCTGCCGGTGGTGAACCTCAGCATGGGCGGGGTGGAATTTCTCTGCAAGGAGCACATTCACCGTGGCAAGAAGGTGACCCTGCATATTGACGTTCCCGCTTTCGACGAGGTGCTGGATTTCAAGGGCGAGGTGCGATGGACGCGCGACGTGCCGGACAAGGACATGTACCGCCTCGGGGTAAAATTCAAGAACGTGAGCCAGGACAACCACAAAAAGCTGATCCTCCTCAAGAAAGACGGCCTCATGCGCAAGCTCAGTCGCGAACGCGAGTCGCTGCTCTGAGTCCTGCAAAAAAATCGATTTGTAATGCACAAGCCCCGGCGTGATTCCGGGGCTTTTTTGTGGAGCCATGAATGCGTGAGCAGGATGGATCGGCCTGCTTTTACGGGGATATCCCGTTCGTGCTGAGCTTGTCGAAGTGCGGACAAGACCGGAAGGGTTTTAGCTGATGTGTTCACCCTTCGACAAGCTCAGGGTGAGCGGGATGAATAGATCTTGATGCCAATTTGCGCCTAATCCTCAATCTCAATATGTTCATAGTCGCGGAATTTTTCGAAGTCTTCGGCTTTGTCCTCGAATTTTTCGCGCACGTCCATGATTCGGTCGATTGAGGTTTTGAAGGCTTCCACCACCTCGGGGTCGAAGTGTTTGCCCGTGTCTTCGTCGATGATGGACATGGTCTTTTCGTGGGGGAAGGGTTCTTTGTAGCAGCGGCGGCAGGAGAGGGCGTCGTAGACGTCGGCGAGCCCTACGATGCGGCAGCTTATGGGGATGTCCTTGCCCGAGATTTTCTGGGGGTAGCCGGTGCCGTCCCATTTTTCGTGGTGGCCAAGGGCGACCTCGCGGCTCTGCATCATTACGGCGTTGTCGGCGCGGGACATGATGTTTGCGCCGATTATGGGGTGTGACATCATGATGTTGCGCTCTTCGTCGGTAAGCCTTCCCGGTTTATGGAGGATCGAGTCGGGGATACCGAGCTTGCCCACGTCGTGCATGGGGCTGGAGAGCATGATAAGGTTGACCTCCTCCTCGCTCCAGCCCATGGTCTCGGCGATAATGCCGGAGTAATGAGCCACGCGGGTGATGTGGTTGGCGGTTTCCTTGTCGCGCCATTCGGCCGCCACACCGAGGCGGCGGAGGGTGTCGAGGTGCGCTTCCTTGAGGTTGGAGGTCAGGATGGCATTGCGGATCGAGACCCCGGGCTGGCTCGCGAGGGCGCGGGCAAGCTTGACCTGCCGCTCGTCGAAAGAAGTTACGCGGCCGGCGTTGGTGGCGTTGATAAGCTGGAGCACCCCGATAATTTTCCCCTCGTGGTCTAGCATCGGTACGGCGAGGTTGGAGTGGGTGGA
>JAFGWW010000211.1 GCA_016936955.1 Planctomycetota bacterium
AGGAGCTTCACCCCCGACGGCCGGGTCAGGGAATGGCGGAATACGGGCAAAGAAGGGCTGGCGCACTCTTTCATCGAAGGGCCGCAGAAGACCTGGCACTCGTGGTCCAACCCGGAAAGGACGGCCGAGGCTTCCAGAATATAATTCTCCACCCCGCCGAGTGGAGGATCAAAGACTGGAAATTGAAATTCGATCCGCATTTTTCTCCCGCCGTTTAAATGTATTGCCTTGGCCTGCATCATCCCATATTATCTTTTTAAGAGACTAGTCGCAACACCCATTATGAACAAGGGCATGTAAGCGGAGAGCGTATTGGCAGAAGCATTTGTAAAATACCTGAGCGTAAGCGTAATCATGCCGCTTTATAATGCGGAAGCGTTCCTCTCCGAAGCGGTCGAATCTGTATTGCGCGAACGCGAAAAAGGGCTGCTTGAAATAATTTTCGTAGAAGATGCTTCTCCGGATAACTCGCTCGCCCTTGCCCGGGAATTTCAATCAAGATATCCTGACATAATCAGACTTTACCAGCACCCCGACGGCAAAAATCATGGTGCCGGAGCTTCGCGCAACCTCGGCATAAATAACGCCACAGGCGACCTGATCTGTTTTCTTGACGCAGATGATTTCTGGCTACCGGGACGCCTCGACGGCGCGCAGGAACTTCTGACTGAAGACGATTCTCTTGACGGCGTATACGATCCGACGACTTACCAGCTGGAAACAGAGGAGGAGCGCCAACAATTCGCCAACGAGATGAATAACCCCGACACGAGACCCGCCCCTCCTCCTGACGAACTTTTCGAAACACACTTTGAAGGTAGGGCCGGACTCTGGCACACAAACGGGATCGTATGCCGGCGACGTGTTTTCGATAAGGTGGGATTATTCAACGAGAATTTGAGAAAACGGCAGGATGGGCAATTGTGGTTGCGCATGATTACCATGTGCAGATTCGCCAAATCCCCCTTGAATAAACCTGTTGCGGCATACCGTCGCCACGGCGCAAACAGGTGGAACCCACAGGACAGGAAAACCAATCCCAAAGAGGTTTTCGCCAGCGAAGCCAAATTATGGGAAAGCCTTTACGAATGGATCGTGGAGCGGAAAAGTGATATCATACAAAGCCGGATAGACTTATTTATCAAACAGATAATGATAAGGCTTGGACGGGCAAGAGCCATGAAAACCGCATGGTCTGTTGCGATGAAAGAGAATAATCCATTCCTTATCGTTCACGCCATCCGGGGATTTCTCCCCGGCCCCCGCAGAATTAAAATGTGGCTTAAGGAAAAGTTCTAACCCACCCCAACAGCTTCATCTCAACCCCTCATCATGTTCAGCAACGTCCGCGGCCCGGGAATTATGAATCTGGCAAAGCAGCAGATACCCCACCAGAGCATCCCGTATTTGGAAGCTTTGCGCATGGCGGTTCTGAACTCGCGCCTTGCCGAGAGGCGGCGGATATAGAACCTGCGGAACATGACACGCTTATCCTCTGGCACGCTCCATGCCGAAAACCATCTGTCAAGACTTTCAAATACTTGGCGCATATGAGCCCAGCGTGATTCCGGCGAGGCGCTGACTTTTTGGGGATCGTAACGGTTATCGCCATGCCTTCGCGTGACTGTCGCCGGCTCTGTAGACCCACTCGGAACCATCCTGAGCAATGCCGCCATCCTGAGGGCAAGCTCCGTGTCCTGCGCCAGAGGAAGGTCTTCATTATATAAGCCTACTTTATCGAAGGCCGACTTGCGGACGGTAAAATTATTGGTTTGCCAATGGCTAACGGATTTCAACAGAAGAGCAGAGAATATCTCCTCCGGCTTCAATCTGGAAACCTCCACTCCCCTGAATTCGCTTATTTCCTCTTCTTCTTTATCAAGATAGAGCATGCCCGATATGTCATAAATTCCATCCGCGCTCATGTCTGCTGAAAGGATCTCTACCGGTCGCGCCAGCTTACCCGGCAGCCAGTAATCATCAGCATCGAGAAAGCAAATCAGATCCCCGGTAGCATTCTTGATGCCGAGGTTGCGCGAAGCCCCGGCGCCGTGGTTTTTCCCGTCGGGGTGGCGGTAAACATGGATGATATCGGAATGCTCTGAGACAAGCTTTTCGGCAACCGCAAGGGCGTTGTCGGGCGAGCAGTCTTCGACGAGAATAATCTCTTTCACTCCATCCGCGCGCTCGGCAAGAACCGATTCCACCGCCTGGCGGAGATACTTTTCCGCATTATAAACCGGGATGATTACGCTTACGGACAGGGCAGCCACTACTTTACTCCCGCAGCGTCTTCGAGAATGGCGGTCAGACCGGCGATGCTTTTTTCCATGGTGAAGGAGGAGGCAACTTTCTCAATCCCCTGCTCTCCCATCTTCCCGGCGCTTTCTGGATCGGCGCAGAGTTTTTTTATCGCTTCCGCCATCCCATCCACGTCGCACTCGTCGACAAGATATCCGTTCACACCGTTATCGATAACGCCGGGAATTCCGGCGTGCCGGGTGGAGACGACCGGCAACCCGCAGGCGCAGGCTTCGAGAATGGCGACCGGCGTCCCTTCCGAATCCCCGTCGGGAGCGACGATGGAATGCTGCACGAAAGCACGGGCCTTGCCCATAAGCTCAGCCACCTCTTTGTGGGTAACTTTGCCGGGGAGCGTAATTTTATCTTCAAGCCCGCGGGCGCGGATAAAGGTGCGGCAGGAATCGAGCAGATAGCCGTCGCCAGCCATGGTCAGCCGCGCATCAGGGAAAGCATCCAGAACTTTTTCGAAAGCGAGAATGGTCAAGTGCGGAGCCTTCTTGTCAACAAACCTGCCGACCGAGATAAAATGCCGGGCCGACTCCGCAGGTTTTGATTTTACAAACAGGCTGGTATCTACGCCGCATACGTTTACACGTATCTTCTCCGAAGGAGCGCCCAGCGCAATAAGCGCGTCGCGCATCGGTTCGGAGACCGCGACAATTAGCGGGGCATATTTGAATAATGACCTGTAACGCTCGCCGTACTCTTCGAGCACGCTTTTGCGGGTCGCATCATGACCGTGGAAATGAGGGACCAGGGGGATGCCGGCGAGTTTGCAGGCGTCGAGACAAATACAAGAATAAATGCCGTATTCCCCAAGCACCACATCTACTCTCTTTCTGCGTAAGAATTTCGCGAGCCCTATCGTGTGCCCGCTCATGAGACCAAGCTCATGGCGTAATTTAAGCATGGCTCGACGGAAAATGCTCTCGCCATAAATAAGTTTTCCTTCGAATCTCGGCGGACACGCGGAAACATAAATCGGAGATCCGGGAAGCCGCTCGATATGAGCACGGATAAAAGTTTCGCAGCGCTCGCGGGGAGTGCCACTTACGACACAAATTTTCATCGCCCCTCCACATCGCACGGCATAACCCACTCCACATCGCTCCACTGCACCGCGCCCCAGGGGCGGTGCGGGAAATTGCCGCCCGTTTCCGGCACCTCGGAAATTTCAAAGAGCGGAACACCGACAAGATAGTCGGTCGCCCTTCCTTTTGAGCCCGATTCGTTGAGTCCGAAATTCATCTGGTAAAGGCCGGGTGTAAGAGGCAGGCCTTTTATTCTACACTTAACCTCGGATGTCCCCGGCTCCATATCCACGGCCAGATCCTTGTCGCCCGTGTATATGACGGAGACCTTGTCGCCTTCGAGTTTGTTCAGGTTCAGGGTAAGGCTCGCACCGCGCACGGGGCGGCGCACCTCGTATTCCATCACAATCTCGACATCCTCACCGCTGGTGAAACTGGGGAGATGCTCGTCAACGCGCTGCCCGCCAGTTACGCGGATATTTTTCATAAAGGCATTAGTGGCGTCCGTAATCCTGTCACGGCGGAAGAAGGAGAGATCGCCGTCACGGCGCATGGAAATGTTGCGCTCCATATATTTGTCGATGCAGGTATCAGAAGACCCATCATAAACAAGCTTGCCTTCCTCTAGAAGGATGGAGCGGGTGCATAGGCTGCGCACGGCCGGCATGTTATGGCTGACAAAAAGGACGGTGCGCCCGCTCTTCGAGACCTCGTCCATCTTGCCCAGACATTTTCGCTGGAAAGCCACGTCGCCCACCGCAAGCACCTCGTCGATGATCAGGATTTCCGGTTCGAGATGGGCGGCCACAGCAAAACCGAGGCGCACCTGCATTCCGCTTGAGTAACGTTTTACCGGGGTGTCGATAAACTTGTCGATTCCGGCGAAGTCAACTATCTCGTCGAATTTTTTCTTTATCTCGCTGCGGGCCATGCCGAGGATTGCGCCGCTCAGAAATATATTTTCCCGTCCGCTCAAGGCCTGATGGAAACCTGTCCCCACCTCAAGCAGCGAACCGACGCGGCCGTTCATCAGCGCCCAGCCCCTGGTGGGTTCGGTGATGCGGGAGAGGATTTTGAGAAGGGTGCTCTTGCCCGCGCCGTTGCGACCGATGATACCGACAACCTCGCCCTCTTTCACCTCGAAGGAGACATCGTCAAGAGCCCAGAATTTCTCGGTGCCAGAATCTGGCGCGGCGCCGGAGAGGATACTTTTTAAAGTTTCCGCCTGTTCGCGACAGAAGTTTACGACGCTCTCGCGCAGGTTGCCGCCCGCGACCTTTGTCCCGCCAATGCGGTACTCTTTCGAGATGCCATCAACTTTTATAATCGTATCGCTCATAAGGCCCAATCACAAAACGTCGGCAAAGGTCCGTTCCACCCTGCGGAAATACACCACCCCGCCGATGAAAAGGAGGACGGTAATAATAACGCTGTTTACAAACAGGGCCGGCTCCAGAGAGTCGGTGCCGAGCAGCGCCCAGCGGAAACCCTCGATAACGCCGACCATGGGATTGATCGTATATACCCAATGGAAAGCGGGAGGGAATTTTTTTATGAAGGTGGAGAGTGGATAAGCCACAGGTGAGAGGAACATCCAGAGCCGCAGCATAAAGGGGACGATATGGCGCACGTCGCGGAACCGCGCGTTTAAAGCCGAAAGCCACAACCCAACCGCCAACGCCGCGAAAACGGCGTAAGCGATAAAGAGCGGGAGAACGGCGAACCTCCACGTGGGGGTTATGTCATAATAAATGATAAGGCCGAAAAGGATGACGAGGGCAACGCAGAAGTCGGCCAGTGCGGAGATGACGGAAGCAAAGGGAATGATGAAGCGCGGAAAGTAAACTTTGGTCAGGACACGCGCCTCGTTGACCACGCTCTCGCTGCAACGCTGCATGGAGTTCTGGAAAAGCTGCCACGGGAGGACGCCGGTGAAGGAAAAGACCGGATAGGCTATATTGCCGGAATCTATCCCCGCAATGCGGTTGAAGACCAGAGTGAAGACGACCATCGTGAGGAGCGGCTGCAGCAGAGCCCAGGCAAAACCCATGATCGCCTGCTTGTAGCGGACATGGATGTCGCGCCATGCGAGAAAATAAAGCAACTCGCGGCAAGCCCAGGTCTCGTGCAAGGTGCGGAGCATGCCGAACATGCCCGGACGTATCAGGATTGAATGCTTGCCCAGTTCGCCTGGGAGAGGTGGCTCACTCATCAACAACTCCGGGACCGGCCCGCAAGCCCCGATCCACATTGTGAATAAAACAGTACTGTGATGATATTAAAGGCGTTGCATTTATTCAAGTGGAATGATTTGTGAAAGGGGCTTTGCAAAAAACTTGCATCTTAGAATACGCATTACCCCGCGCGCAGTTTTCTGTTTGCCTCACGGGTTTTCCGCTCGTGCTGAGCTTGTCGAAGTGCGAGGGGGAAAACCGCTGTTCACCCTTCGACAAGCTCAGGATAAACGGGAAGGGTTATCTTGGGGCGTACGTTATCTGCTTTCTCATGACAATAAATCGGGACGGTAAAAGTAACACCTTTGGAGCAACAGAATAACCGTTATTTCTCCGACTCGATAACTTTTTTCAACTCTTCGGCGATGAGTGGATGATCCGCAATGATATTGCAGTCTTCAAGCGGATCGTTTTCGAGATCGAAAAGCAACTCCCTGCCCTCACCGTCATCTACATATTTATACCGCGCGCTGACGGCGGTACGGAATTCGTGGAGTCCGCTTACGGCATATTCGCGGTGCCTAGACGCCCTGCCCTCAAGCACGGGGCGGAGGCTTTTACTGTCGTCGGACGGAAGGGCGGCGCTTCCGGCGTAATCGATAAAGGTGGAGGCGAGGTCGTGAATCTCGACCAATGTGTCTTTGACTTTCCCGCTCTCCACGCCGGGGCCGGAGACGATGAGCGGAACGCCGACAGAAGGCTCGTACCAGATCGACTTGCCCCAGCGGCTGTGGTCGCCGAGCATCTCGCCGTGGTCGCTTGCATAAACGATCAGCGTATTGTCCAGCTCGCCGCGCTTCTCTACCTCTTCGATAAAGAGCCCTACCTGCCGGTCGATATTCTCTATCATGGCGGCATAGTTCTGGCGGTTGCGCTGGTGGTCTTCGTCGGAATAATGATTCTCGCCGTTCTGGTGGGGCGGCGGAAATTCGACATTCTCCCAACGCGCGCGCATGGAGGCGGTAACATCCATCGGATTGTGGGGGCCGGTGAAATTGACCTGGATAAACCATGGCTGCCCGGCGGGGAAATTCCTGATATATTCGCGGCCGAGGTCGGAGAGCCAGTTGTCGCAGTAAAGCTCATCGGGAAGGGCGGTGGTGTAGGCGTCGCGCTTCTCCTTGCACACCCTATGCTCCTGACAATAAACCCCGGCCATGCCGGCGTCGTGCAGGGCTTTAAGATAAGGCCCCTGCGGGGTGTCGCTGTTGTTCATGTAGCTGCGCGAGCCGTCGAATTTGCCTTCATTGTCCACCCCTTCGGTAAATCCCCACTCGGCGAGGTGAAGCGAACCGTCGAGATTCCAGTGCAGGTCCGGCTTATCGAGGTCGAACTTGCCCACGCCACAGACGCGGTATCCGCCCGCGCGCAGGGACTGGTAAAAGGTCGGCATATCCAGAGGCATGGCCATGCCGTTATGAACCACGCCGCAGCGGTCGTAATATCTTCCGGTGGCGAGGGCCGCGCGGCTGGGGGCGCAGACGGGGCTGTTGCAGTAAGTGCGGGTAAAGCGGCTCCCCTTCTGCATGAGCCGATCAAGGTTCGGCGTGCGCAGCGGAAGGTTTTCGTTACACCCAAGCCAGTCATGACGGTGCTGGTCGGGAAAGAAGAAGAGGATGTTCGGTTGCGCGCTCATACGGTTCAATCCTTGGACGCGGAATACTCCCGCAAAAGATTCGAGGCCTGCCTGCCCGAATTGGTGACAACTTCAATACAGTAATTCTTCTTGGCTTCGGTGATCCCACCCTGAAGGATGGTGAGGCCGATGGAGCCGATAACCTTCCCGTCATTTCCGGAGAAGACGGGGGAGGTAATGCGCATGGTAGAGTTGTTCGATTCACCATCGTCGATGTAGTAATAATTTTCCTTCGCAGCGGCCATGCGCTTGCGCCACTCTTTCTGGCTCAGTCCCATCTCCGCGACCTTGGGCAGAAACCGGTTCTGCTCCTCCTCGGGAAGAAAGGCGACTATCACCTGCAGAAAACCGTGGGCAAAAACCCGGTTGCGCCCGAAGAGAGGCATGTAGTGGAACGACTCGGCGTGCTCCATTTTCGCGCGGATCACAACGTCGTCGCCGTCAATCTCGAAGTAAGCCCCTGACTCGCCGGTACGCTTGGCCAGCATCTCGAGGACGGGCTTGAGAATATTCTCACGCGGGATGGAGCCGAGGATGGAACGGGCGAGAACCACCGCCTCGTCGCCCACCTCGTATCTTCCAGTATCCGGATTCTTGACTGCATACTCAGCCTGCACCAACGCCTTGAGCAGGCGCGACAAGGTCGGGGACGGCAGGTCGATGATAGACTGGATCTCGTTAAAAGAGCAGCCGTTGGGTTTTGCGCTGAGAAGCTTTATAAGACCGAGCCCGCGCTGCAGACCCATGAGCTTCTGTTTTTCCTCTGTCATTATCATCTCCACACCGCGCAATCTCGCGCCGGCTTTTATAATGGGCAAAAGCATTATTTCGCAAGCCGCTTTTTTACCACCATGCAAAACTTTAGTAAAGCCGGTTTTTGCCTTTGAGCTTACAGTTCCCCGGACTATCGCATCTAAGTCTTGCCCCCCCTTTTCCCTGTGATACGCAGGGATTGACAACTATACTTTTTCACTTTCCGTTCGTGCTGAGCTTGTCGAAGTACGGACGGAAAGTGAGTAGCCCCGTTCATCCTTCGACAAGCTCAGGACGAACGGGGGTGTTTTCTGTATGACTCAATATTCTAGTTGCGAGGCCCCCAGCGCCTCAGTCAATATCCGGGAGGGCGAACTTGTCACCAGTCTTTTCAATCCACTGGCGCAGCTTTTCCTGAAGCTCTTTGCGCTTGTTGTAATATCTAACATTGAAAGCCATGTTGGCCTGCTCGAGCGGGTCTTCCTTGAGGTCATACATCATCCATGGCTGCCCTTCTAGGCAGACGTATTTCCAGCCGTCGCGGGTGATGACGCCGCGCCAGGGGCGGTCGGTCGAATCGCCGTGCTTGGTCGGCACCACCGACTGGATGTAAGCCGAATCCGGCTCTTCCACCTCGCGCCCGTGAATCCGGCGGCCGGAATAATCCGTGCCTTCCATCCACTCGGGCTTATCAATTCCGCAGAGGCCGAGGGTGGTGGGGGCGATGTCGACATGGTTGATAACCGCGTCCACGGTTCCGATCTTGCCGTCATATTTGTCGCGGCAACCGCCGATGATGAAGGGGATGCGGATCGATTCCTCATAGGGGGTCATCTTGCGGAACTGGCCGTGCGAGCCGTGCATGTCGCCGTGGTCGGAGAAGAAGACGATGTGTGTCTCATCCGCAATTCCCGCCTCGACGAGAGCCTGCTTCACGCGGCCCACGTTCCAGTCAAGGTTCTCCACCATGGCGTAAGCGCCGGAGATCTCGCGGCGGGCCTGGTCGAGGATGCGGGGAATGTTCGGCACGTTCTCACGCATCTCTACCGCGCCGGGGGTATGCCTGCCCATGAATTCCTCGGGGGCGATATACGGGTCGTGGGGCGGCTGGACGGAGAGGGAAGCGAAGAAGGGCTCGTCTTTCCCGGACTGCTCGTTGATGTAATCGATAAGGATATCGGTGAGGCAATCGGTCTCGTAACCGGGAAGGCGGAAATGCTCCACCTCCTTGCCCTCGCGGTCGTGGCCGTGAAGCCAGCTGTCCCACTGGCTGTTATTATTCTCGAAACCGAGCCAGATATCAAAACCACCGCGCCTCTCGGCCGGAACATGGTGGAGCGCACCGCGGCCGTCTCGCTCGTGCCAGCCGTCGAGGTGCCACTTTCCGAAATATGCGGTGTGGTAGCCGTTATCCCTGAAGGCGTGGGCGATCGTCTTCTGTTCGGGCGGCATCTGGTATTCGTGGCCGGGAACGCATTTGTGCGGGTAAACCCCAGAAATGAGGGAGCCGCGGAAGGGGCAGCAGAGAGGAAAACCGCAGACCGCCTGCTTGAAATACACTCCGGTGTTGGCCATGTGGTCGAGATTGGGGGTATGGATATTCGGATCGCCCGCCGCGCCTAGCATCTGGGCGCGGTGCTGGTCGCCGAAGATCCAGATAATGTTCTTCCGCTTCTCATTTGACATATGGATTTCCTTTGCAGTCTATAGCCTCGTCTCCTGGGGACATGCAATCAACGGGATTTGTAAAGCCGCATTCGGAGAGCGGAACCGGGCCGTCAAGAATGGGGTCACCGGTGCGCTGCATCCAGTCGACAAGCCTCTTGTCCATCTCGGCCACCACCTCCGCATAAGCCGGGTCTTCCGCAAGGTTGCACGCTTCGTTCGGATCAAAGCAGAGATCGTAAAGCGCACGTGGCGCGCGGGACATATCCCTCCATCCGCATTCAAGCCAGACATCTTTCGAATAGCCGTCGTCGCAGTTGGGAAGGGCAGTCTTCTCGTAATCGCCGAAGCGTTTGATATATTTCCAGCGCCTTGTCCTGATGCAGCGCTTGGGTTCGTATGAAGCATGGAAAGTCACTTCGGAGAAAATCTCTTCATTCACCTCTTCCACCTCGCCGCCAACCATGGGCACCACAGACTTGCCCTGCAGCCATTCGGGTTTATCAATGCCGACTACGTCGCAGATGGTGGGGAAGATATCGATCTGGCTGACCATCCCGTCAACAACCTTGCCGCCGGTAAAGCCCTTGGGCCCGCGCATGATAAGCATGACGCCGATGCCGTGGTCGGTGAGGTTGCACTTCATGCCGGGGAAGGCGATGCCGTGGTCGGTGGTGTTGATAATCAAGGTATTGTCCGCAATCCCGGCCGCTTGGACAGCATCAAGCACCTGCCCGACATAACTGTCATACCTGCGGGCGCTGCTGATAAAGTCCGCCATGTCCTTTCTGGTCTGCGGCGTGTCGGGCAGTGGCGCGGGCGGGCGGCAGTAACGCGGATCGTCCTCCGCTTCGTGGTCACCGAAGGCGCGGTGGGTATTGAAAAAGCCGACCGAGAGGAAGAAAGGCGTACCGTCATTTTTCCTGATATACTCCGCCGCTGCGGAAGCTTTCGTGCTGTCACCATGCCCCGTCTCAAGAATCTCGTCGTAACCAATATCCTCGGGATTCGCGGCCGGGGCCATGGCGATATGCTGAATCCCGCTGAGGGCGCTCCTGTAACCGACTTTATTGAGAGTGTGGATCATGTGGCGCCCATAATCATTGAGGCGCCAGCCGCGATGGGCAAGGCCGAACATGCCGCACGAATGGGGCGCCTGCCCCGTCACCAGTCCCGCACGGCTCGGGCTGCAGGTCGGCCCGGAAGTGAATGCCTGCCGGAAAAGCACACCCTCCTCGGCCAGCTTCTGCATGTTCGGAGTCGGGACATTATAGCCGTAAGGCTGGA
>JAFGWW010000212.1 GCA_016936955.1 Planctomycetota bacterium
CAACCCGGTCGGTGATGATGACTGTTTCGTCCGGGAAGGAAACGCCCTGGGCGGCGATCAGGCTTTCGACAACAGCCACTGTGCCGAAGGCCGAGGCAGGGCTGACGATCTGCCAGCCGCGCAACCCAGCCTGTTCTCTCAGGCGCGGGTCAAGGTGGCGCAGGAGTTGGGCCAGCCCGAAGGTTGCCGTGCCGCGTATGATCTCTTCGCTGAAAATCTGGATTGCCCACTCTTCGACCCCGCATTCGCGCCCGAGGTATTCTGCCTTGCTTTGCATGGCGGCGTAGAGTTCGTCGGAATAGGATTGAATCAGGCGCCCAAGGCGGTCAGTCACGCTTTTTGCCTGGAGTGCCCAGTCCGCGCTTTCGGAGCGCATTGCGGAAATCTTGTCCCAGTGGCGTTCTGTGCAGACAAATTCCTCGGCCTTGATCGATTGGCCCACATGGTCGATCAGGGGGGTGATCAGATCGAGATATTCTCCTGGCGTCGCCGAGGGCAGGTCAATGCGGCCGAGTTCGGTGCGCGGCAGTTCTTCCAAAGCAAGGTCAAGGAAGAGCAATTCGCGCAAGGCGTATTCCTCTGTCGATTCGTTCAGCATCTGCCTGAGTTCGGCCCGTGTCTCCACCAGAAGGCGCATGATTTCGGCCGGTCTGCCTCCCCCATTGCGGGTTGCCATAAGGTGGTCAACGCGTGCCGACAGGGTGGACGAGAAGCAGTGGCGCGCAGCGTTGATGGATACCTGCAGATCCGTGCCCGAATGTACCGACTTCAGGATATCGAGATAGTTCCTGAACTCGGAGATTAACGAGTCCCGCTTCTCCGGCCAAAACTGCGGATCGGTTCGGATGGGGCGCTCGAATTCTGTCAGTCGCTGCCGGGTGACACCGGAACGTCCAAGTGTGTCATAAAAGGCTGCTGTATTGCCATTGGACTCAAGGAAGGCAAGATAGGCCTCGCAGATCACCACGTCGTCACTGGTTGTGTTGTTGTGGAGCTTCTGGTGCCACTCTTCAAGAAATAGGCCACTTACCTCCTTGATCCCGTTACGGTGCATGATGTGCAGGATTTCGTCGCGCACCCTCTGCCCGTCCCCGCCACGGCCGAGCGTTCCCAGCATCAGGCGGAGCCAGTTGCGGCCTGTGCGCGCTGATCGCCAAAGTCGCGCCAGTTTGAGCGTGAGGCGCTCCATGGCATGGGCGAGGTCGCGCGGTTTGGTGTTGTAGTTTCTCTGCCAGTCAAGCTGCCGGATTGCGCTGTAGCGAAGCCATACGAACAGGAGGGCAAGCGCTTCGGGATGGCCGGAAGCGCTGTCCAGCAGGTCGTGGCAGAGGTTGATGCGGTGCATCAGCGTCCATGAGCTTTTGCCAACCTCGGCGGCGAGAATGGTATCAGAAATTTCAACAAGCAGCGGATCGGTAAAGGGTGAGTTGCGGGTCTCGGCGAAGAGTGGGAAGTAGAGATCCTCCCCCGCTTTGATCCAGCTTTTACTCCCCGGAAGATGCAGAACTCCAAGCAGCCCGTGAAGCTCTTTATCCCCGGATGGCTTGTAGAAAGACATTTCCAGCCAGTAGAGATTGCCCCGTTTTTCAAAGGGTGTCTCCACTGACAGTTCGTCATAGGCCTGGGTGCCGGCTGGCCAGATCTGTTCAGGAGGGAGAACCCACTGGCGCCTGAATTTACCGGCCATGCCCCAATGCAGCAGAACCGGTTCGACTGCATCGCAGGCAAGCGTTATATCAACTTGCTCCTCCGAATCGCGACGCCCCACGGCGAGTCGCATACCTCCATCCAGAGTCAGTTCGTGGCTTGACGTATATTTCTCCGCTTCGGGCTGGCGGAGCAGGACATCACGCGGTGAGGGCAGCTGTTCGCCCGGCAGAGGGATAAAGAAATCGCGGCGGTCGTTTTTGATCCATCGCTGGGTCTCTGGCTCCAGTAAAACAAATGAAAGGCCTTGCCAATAGAGAGGAGAGGGCAGGGAGATGGTTATCTGCCGCATTTTACCGGTGCTGAACGGGGTCTGGGCCGCCTGCGCGTTAAACAGTACCGTACCTGTCGGCCAGAGCTCCTCTGGTGCGGCGCACCACGCCGACATCGTCCCGCGGTTAAGCCCCCAGTGGAGCAGCAAATTGTCAGTGCTTTTCAGATTAAAGGTCAGCCGCACGCAGTCCTCGAAGATGCGCCGGGTGACCCGAAGGCCTATGTTGGGGAAATCAAAGAGTTCTGCTGGGTCTTCCATGCACAATATCCTTCCGCAATTACAACGAATCAGTTAAGCTCAAGAAGTAATTGGGCATTTTATGCCAAATGACATACCATGGCGAGTAATAAATCTGCGCATAGGGTACTTCATTCGTGTGGCGTGAAAAGTATTCCTTCGGCGTTTCCTGGGTTCGGAAACGTCGAAGGATATTAACCAGCAATATTATGCGTTTTTTACTTCAATTCCTTGATGATACGCATGGCCTCGTCCACATGCTTCTGGGCGTCGGTCTGGGAGTTGAATATGTGGCGCACCACCCCCTCCTTGTCAATTACGTAAGTCACGCGCCCGGCAATGACGCCCAGTGTTTTCGGCACGCCCCAAAGTTTTCTCACTTTTGCACCCTCATCGCTCAAAATCGGGTAATTCAAACGCTGGGCGTCGGAAAAGCCCTGGTGGCTCTCGACCGAGTCGGAGCTGACGCCGAACACTTTGACTCCGTGCTCCTTGAATGCGTCATAACTGTCACGGAAAGCGCAGACCTCCTTGGTGCAGATGCTGGTGTTATCTTTAGGGTAAAAAAATACCACCACCACGCTGCCGCGCTGGTCGCTTAGCCTGATAGTTTCTCCCTTATCGCTTTTCAGGGAAAAATCCGGTGCCATGTCGCCGATCTTGACCGGCCCTTTACTCTGGACAGGCTCCGAGCATCCCGCCAACAAAATCAATCCTGCAAGCATGCATATTATAATGAAACCGTTCATGTAAACCCCTTTATGTCAAATAAGTATAGAATAGCCGCTGCCCGCGCCTTTACGTGCCACGTAAACGACTAGCCCGCCACAGAATATATTCTACCACAATAATGGATAATAGATAGTCCAGTCATGATTTACTTTAAGGTTGCTCGCCTGTTTTTCCTGAATAATTTATCTGTCATGATGACTGATGGTAATTGTTAATTAAGTGATTAATTAACAATACTTTAAGTGTTTTATGGCGGTGCTTGCCGTATTGGGCTCTTGGTTGAAATTCAGCAAAGATGAAAAATAATTCAGCTAAAACTTGACTGGGCGTTATTTCGGGGTACTTTGATGGTGTGGCAAGAGGCTATTTCAGTTCTGTTCAGGATAGAGGAAGGCGGCGGGAAGAATGGGCGAGACGAAACCGGTTCAGTCATTATTGCGCGGGATTGATCTTCTGGAGATCCTCAGCGAAGCGCCGGAGGGGATGCGCCTTAATGATATTGCCGATGCGATGGGCCTCAAGACGCCGACCGTGCATAATCTGGTAAAGACTCTGGCTTCCCGTAACATGATTGTAAAGCGCAACGGCAATCAGTATGCGGTCGGCCCCGCCTTGCTCGCGCTTGCTTCCCGGCTCAAGCATGGAATGCAGTTGTCCTCGGCGGAGAAAGTAATTCGCGAGTTGTCTGCCATGGATTGCGGGCCTGTCATAAATTATTCGACGCCTCTCAATAACCGCCTACTCGTGCGTATCCGTATGAGTCCTGATCGCCCCGGAATTATTCAGCATCCCGAGGGGCAGACCAACTCGCTTTACGGAAGCGCGACCGGATTGGCTTTCCTCGCCTTCGCACCGGATGACCATGTTTTGTCGATGCGTCAGGCAAGCCCCTTCCATGAATACGGCATCCGTCTATGGGAGTCCCTTGAAAGTCTGAAGTCCTATATCGCATCCTGTCGCGAACTCGGTTATGCCGTGACTCCTTTTGCGGGGCAGGAGCTTTTCCGCGTTGCGGCCCCCGTGCGGGATCGCACCGGCGTGACGGTGGCCTACCTGGGTGCGTCGGTCCCGTTTGGGCGCATGAGTGATAAGAAAGAGCAGTCAAGTCTGATTGAAGCGTTTGTCGCTGCGGCGAAAGAACTTTCTGCATAAATACATAAAGGCTAGATTATGAAACTCACTGCAAACATCATCAAGACACCTGAGCTCTGGACCCTTCACAGTTACTATACGATGAACCCGTGGGCGCCCGACGGCAGCGGACGTCTGCTCCTCTCCGGCGGCGATTTGGAGTCGAAGACAGGGCAGATCATGATTGTCGATGCGGACGGCAAGGTTACTGATCGCATTGCGCAGGGCACACCGCTTACTGAAAGCTACTGGCATACCGGATTCTGGCAGGGTTGGGGGCCTAATGTCGAGAATGTTTACTATCAGGCAGGCACTCTCAAGCAGCCGCAGATGGTGCGCCATAATCTTGCGACCGGTAAGGAAGAACGGCTTGAGGGAGGCATGCAGGGCAATCCTCCCCACGGCGAACCGATTATCAGCGGGCTGCTGGGGATGCTTTACGGCGCAGGTTACGGCACCGGTGTTTACAACAAAGATCTTTTCCCCGTTCCGATCGAGCAGCGCGAGAAGCACGGCCTCTTCTCCTATGACTTCAACCGCCGCTCCCGCGAACTCACTCTTAGCGTGCAGCAGATTCTCGAAGCGCACCCCGATTACGAACGCCTGTGCGAGGAAGACGTGAACATGCGCAAGCGCCTCGGCGACGGAGAAGGGCTTACCCTGATGCTGTATTGCCTCCGCTGGAACCGGCAGGGTACGCGTTGCCTTTTCTTCTTCGGCAACCATTGCGTGGTCAAGGAGCGCGGCGAACCGAAGATTACCTATGTGATGACCGCCGACCGTGAGTTGAATAATACGCAGGTTGCGGTTGATATCTCTTTCGATAAACGCGGGGTGCATTGGGGATGGCATGCTGACGGTGAGCATCTGGTCGGCTACGGCCCCAAGCCTGACGAAACAGGAAAGACCTGTCTTGCGCAGGTAAAATATGACGGAACCGGGTACAGGGAAATCAGTTCGCACGCCAGCGGCGGGCATCCGAGCATCTGTCCGGCCGACCACAATCTTATTGTGACCGACGAGGGCGGAATTCCCGGACGCGTGGTCTTTATTGACGCCAGAGACGATACTGTGGTTGCTGAAACCAGTCCGGGCAGGGTATATGGCGATAAAGAACCCGGCGGGCGTAATCCGTACCGTGTCTGCCATCATCCCGTTTTTTCCGATGACGGCCGCACCGTACTCGTGAATACCATCAATGGCCCGCTCGCGCAGGTTGCGCTTATCAATGTGGAGCCGGTTCTTGAAGAGATGGCGAATAGGAGCAAGGCATGAGCTTCTGGAGTTTATTCGACGACGGGCGCAGCGCCCCCCATTGCAAGTCCTGGCGTGAAAAGTTTCTCTTCCGTTGCGGACATTATCTTGCGAACAGGCATGCACGCGTGACGATCGGCAAGAATTGCCTTATCCACCCGTCAGCCAAGATCTGCCCGCGCAACGGGGAGATCGTAATCGGCGACAACTGCATTATCGCCATGGGCACCTGCATACAGGGTAACGTCCGCATCGGCAATAACTGCTCGGTGCAGATGAATGGAAATATTGTTGGTTATGGTAATCATGACGACCAGTCTGGTGTAATCACCATCGGCGACGATTCGCGTATTGCAGCCAACTGCATGATGATTGCCTGCAACCATAATTTTGCCGATCCAGAGAAGCCAATCCGCGAGCAGGGCGTAACCCCCGCACCGATTACGGTGGGGCGCGACGTCTGGCTTGGCGGATATGTAAAGATCACCGCAGGCTGCACCATCGGTGAGGGCTCGGTCCTCGGCATGGGCTCGGTCGTGACCAAGGATATCCCCCCTTACAGCATCGCCGTCGGCGTTCCTGCGAAGGCTGTCAAGTCGAGGAAGGCTATAGCATGAATATCACCAGAGCAACATTTGTTATGAATGAAACCGGTAGTGACGCGGTCACGAAAGCTGCGACAGATCTTTCCAGAGATATCGAACGCTGCTTTTGTGCGGGCATGAAAGAGGTGGAGAATGATATCACTGTTTCCATCGATCCAGAGTTAAACGATCCGGAATCTTACTTTATAGAGGTGCATGACGATTCGATTAGGGTGGTTGCGGCCGATGAGCTTGGCGCGATATACGGTATCTATTATGTGAGCCATTCGTTCCTTGGCGTTGATCCTTTTTGGTTCTGGAAGGATCAGGAATTGCAACTGCGTGAATGTGTTGAAATATCCCCCTGCACGATCGAGTCAAAAACGGCTACTTTCAAGTTGCGCGGTTGGTTTGTAAACGACGAAGATTTGCTTACCGAATGGCATGACGGTGGTGGTAAGCGTAATATGGAATATCGCTACTATGCTCAAGTTGTTGACTCCGAAACGATCGATCGTGTGTGCGAGACCTGCCTTCGTGCGGGGTGCAATCTTATTATACCCGCTTCTTTTGTAGATGTCCTGAACCCCTCCGAGGCGAAGCTGATTGAGATTGCGGTGGCTCGCGGCTTATATGTCACCCAACACCACATTGAGCCCCTCGGTGTTAGTCATTTTGGCTTTGAAAACTATTGGCGCAGCCAAGGCGAAAACGCCGAGTTCAGCTACTCTGGAGATCCCGATCGGGTCATCCAAACATGGCGTGCCTATGCGGAAAAATGGTACCGTCTTGCTGGCGACAAAATAGTCTGGCAACTCGGGTTGCGCGGTAAGGGAGACCGGTCGGTCTGGACTCACGATAAAGGCATTACTGAAGAAACGGCTGGTGCATTCATCACAAAAGCTGTGGGCGAACAGTGGAAGATCATCAGGAACATAGATAAGCGTAAAATCCCTCCGGCCACGATAACCCTCTGGAGCGAAATGAGCAATCTTATGAGCCGTGGCGTCCTGAGCTTTCCGAAGGAAACGATAATTGTATTTAGCGATGATGGACATACACAGATCATGCAGGATGATTTCTATAACACCCCTCGCCGCATTGAATACGGCTACGGCGTTTATTACCATGTCGCTTATTGGATAAACGGTCCTCACCTTACACAGGGAACTGATGTGGATAAAGCAAAGCGTGAGATGGGCAAGGTGTGTGCGAAGGGAGACACTGCTTATGCGATTATCAATGTCTGTAATGTTCGTGAGCACACTTTCGGTATTGCCGCTGTTTCGGAAATGATGAGGAATATGGAAAATTTTGAATCCGAGTCTTTCCGAATTGCATGGGCAGGAGAAAGGGCTGGAAAGTGGTATCGCAGGCTGGTAGACGTGCTGCCACATCTCAATGAAGATTATGTCATGCAAGACGGTTATCTTTATAACCATATCGCCCGTGTAATCAAGGAATTTGATAATGGATGGGAAGAAGAAATATGGTCAGTTGAGCGGGGGCTTGTCCGTAATCGTGAGGATCTGCTGGTGCTGCTTAAAAAGTCTTCTGCCGAGATTAGCATGCTGCTTGCTAAACTGGATATGGGGGCTTATCCGGAAGATGCAAAAAGGTTCCATGACTTTTCTCTTCGTATTCAAGGCGGGATGCTCAAACGTATGATTGATGCACTGGTCGCTGCTTATGAGGGGCGGTTTGCTGTCGCCGCATCCTGCATTCGTCAAATGCTGTGCGAAAGGATGGACGCAGAATATGGAAAATGGGAGAACTGGTATCGAGGTGACAAGAAAGAAAACTGGAGTCGAGTGCTTTCGCAAATTGAAGATATCTGCAAAGCTAACACATAAAGTATAATTGAAAGGATTTTGAAATGCCTACGTTGATTCTTACAGAAACCGCTTTGCTCGTTCTGGATAAGGCCGAAGAAAAACAGGGTGAATTCAGGCACTACACCGGGATTCTGACCATGCACGGCGCGGCACGCCTTGCTGTTATCACCAGCGACGATGCGCTTCTTAAGCGTACGCTGGGGCACCTCACTCCCTTCGTCAGGAGAGAGCGGGATTTCAATGGCAACTTCCCCAACTATTTCTGCGGCGGCAACGGTACGGCGTGGCTCCACCTGCTTGGCAAGTTCCCGGAAGCGAAAGACGAGGTTCGCCGCTACGCCGAGATTACCCTGAACGAATCAGTGCGCGACCGCGACGGCATTCTCTGCATGCCGAAATGCCCAGAGCAGGAGAAGATCTGGATTGACGTCGCTTTCGCGGTTACGCCTTTTCTGCTCTTCGCCGGCCTTGCGCTTGAGGAAGATAAATATATTGAGGATGCGTGGCAGCAGACGGCGAAGATGGTTCGCCAGTTCAACGACCCCGCTTGCGACCTTCTGCACCAGAGTAAGAATTTCAACGGTGCTGGCAACTTCAGCGAAGACCACTGGAGCCGTGGAAACGGCTGGGGCATGCTGGCCCTTACCGAGCTTGTAAATTACCTGCCCGAGAGCGATCCCCGCAGACCGGAAGCGGAGGAGATGTTTGTCCGTCTCTGTAAAGGATGTCTGGCCGTGCAGGACGAGAACGGCATGTTCCATCAGGAACTGACCGATCATACCTCTTTTGTCGAGACCTCCGGCACCGGCCTTCTGCTTTACGGCTTCGGCGTGGGAATTGAGAAAGGCCTGCTGGGCGACGAATTCCGCGTTGCTCTGGAGAAGGGGCTCAAAGGGTACATGAGCTACATCGCTCTCGACGGTTCGGTTCTCAATACCTGCCGTGGGTGCCTGTGTCCCGGAAATGGCACGATAGAAGAGTACAAGGCAATGACTTTTCCGATTAACGACCCCCATGCTTTCGGCCCGGTTCTGCTCAGCTTTGGCCAGGCGATAAGGGTCGGCATTGATTCCATAACGGCTTAAACAACAACTTACATATAAGGAGAACAAAATGGCAGCACTTACCGGAAAGACTGTTTTTATTACTGGCGGCGGCAGCGGTATAGGAAAGGCGACCTCCAAGCTTTTGCTTGACGAGGGGGCCAATGTTTTTGTCCTTGAATTTTCACAGGACAATATCGCTGCGGTCGAGAAAGAGCTTGGCTGCGACAGGTTCAGCATGGTTCAGGGCGACGTGTCGGACGAAGCTTCTGTAGCGGACGCTTTCGCCGCGTGTGTCGAAAAGTTCGGCACCGTCGACGTCCTCGTGAATAACGCCGGCCTCGGTATCCCGACCCCGAATCTTGCCGAGACCGATCTAGTCGCTTACGAGAAGATGTTTAATGTCAATGCCAAAGGCGTCTTCTTATGTAATCGCGAGGCGCTGAAACTGATGAAGCCGAAGAAGAGCGGCCACATCCTGACTCTTGTCTCCATGGGCGGGCAACGCACAAACGCGGGCGCTCCTCTTTACTGCGCCAGTAAGTTCGCCGCGCGTGGGATCTCGATGGGCCTTGCCGATCAGGTTATCAAGGACGGCGTGCGCGTCACCGAAATCAACCCCGGCCCGGTCAACAGCAACTACTGGGGCGACCGCGAGGTGCCTCGCGAGAAGATGCTCAGTGTTGAGGACGTTGCGAGCGTTATCCGCTTTGCAGCCACCCTCCCCGAGCATGTCGTGATCCGTGAGATAAATTTCGATTCCATGGCCTGGCTTGGCAAGTAGGAGAGATCATGAGCGATTTTCCGATACCCGTCAGCGAGATGCGCGAGAGATATCTCAAATTATACTCGGGCGCGGTTAATGACGTCCTGCGCCTTACCTACAAGATGCACTCGACCTGCCTGCCGAGCGAGTTCCGCCCGCTGCGCGAGGAGATGAAACTTGCAGGGCAGGCTTTCACCATCAAGGGCGGGCCCGACCTGACCAGCGATGGTGAATTCGAGATGCGCGCCCAGATGCTGGAAGATCTCCATCAGGATTCGGTCGTAGTATGGGACTGCACCGGCGATGTCTACACCGCCCACTGGGGCGAGGTCATGACCATGGCCGCCGTGCGGGCCGGGTGTCGCGGGGCGATCGTGAACGGAATCCGTGACACGCGCCAGATTCTGGATCAGAAATTTCCGATCTTCCATAAATACATGTCGAATGCCGGAATGCTCGGCCGCTTCAGGATGTACCACTACCAGAAGCCGATCCTTATGGGCGAGGTAATTGTTAACCCTGGCGACTGGATCTTTGCCGATATCGACGGCGCGATGGCGATCCCGAAAGATATGGCTTACGAGGTTCTTCTCAAGGCCGAGAAAATTCTCGACAAGGAAGATGAGATCAAGGGCTGGGTCGAGGAGGGGGTGCGCCCCACCGAGGTTGTGGCTCGCGGCGGTTATTTTTAAACTGACACTGGAGAGAAAATGCAGACAGCATTGTATGCGGGTAACAAGTCAATAAATGTAGTTGAGCACACGCCGGAAGCGCCTGCTCCGGGCGAGGTGCGCCTGCGGGTCGCTTATTGCGGGATATGCGGGACGGATGTCCACATCTTTCACGGCAAGATGGACGCGCGCGTAAAGATACCCCAGCCAATTGGCCACGAGATCTCCGGCGTAATCGAAGCTGTAGGGGAGGGCGTCAGCGGCTTTGCTGAAGGCGATCACGTAACCGTTCGGCCTCTTGCCTACGCCGATAAGGAAGAGAATTGGAAGCGCGAGGGATCCCATATCCGCCCCGGCGTCAAATTTATGGGCATCGACACCCCGGGGGCATATCAGTACAGCTGGAACGTGCCTGCCAATACGCTTCACAAACTCCCACAGGAACTTCCCTTGGATATCGCTGCGCTAGTAGAGCCTCTGGCTGTGGCGTGTCATGACATCCGTATCGGAAAGGTAAAGGCTGGCGAGCAGGTTGTTGTCCTTGGTGGCGGGCCGATCGGGATGCTTATTGCTCTGGTTTCGCGCGAGGCGGGAGCAGAGGTCCTAGTCTCGGAGATCAATCCCTTCCGGCTCAAGGTGCTTGGCGAGATGGGCATCGATACGGTTAATCCTAAGGAAGCGGATGTTGAGGCTGTGGTCAAGGAGCGTACCGGAGGTATCGGCGCTGACGTCGTCTTCGAGGTTACCGGGGTGCAGGCGGGCGTTGACGTAATGACGAAACTGCCCTGCGTTCGCGGACGCATGGTGGTTGTCGGAATTTTCAGCGAACCCCCGAAGGTTGACCTGTTCCAGTTTTTCTGGAAAGAGCTGCAGCTTTTCGGTGCGAGGGTTTATGAGGCGGAAGATTTCGACACGGCGATTGCCCTTGCCGCCAAAGGAACCTTGCCGCTTGAAAAAATCGTGTCCCTAAAGGTGGAACTCGATGGGTTGCAGGGTGCTTTTGAAGAGATAAGCCGAGGCGGGAACCTGCTCAAGGTTCTGGTCAAGTGTTCATAAGACATTGAAAGGATAGGGGAATGTCCATGTTTGATCTTACAGGAAAAACCGCTCTCGTCACCGGTTGCAAGCGCGGTATCGGCAAGGCGATGGCTATCGCCCTTGCGGAAGTCGGCGCGGATATTATCGGTGTTAGTGCTTCTCTTGAAGAGAAGGGCAGTCAGATTGAAAAAGAAGTAAATGCACTGGGGCGAAAGTTCAAGGCATACCAGTGCGATTTCGCCGACCGCAAGGCGCTTTACACTTTCATTGAAAATATGAAAAGCGATTACCCGCAGATCGATGTTCTCGTCAATAATGCGGGAACCATACTCAGGAAGCCTGCTGTTGAACATCCCGACGAATATTGGGACAAGGTAATCGAGATTAATCTCAGCGCCCAGTTTATCCTGAGCCGCGAAATCGGCAAGAAGATGGTTGCCCGCAAGTCCGGCAAAATCATCTTCACTGCAAGCCTTCTTACTTATCAGGGCGGGATTACCGTTCCCGGATACGCCGCGAGCAAGGGCGGGGTGGGGCAGTTGACCAAGGCTCTCGCTAACGAGTGGGCTCCGCACGGGGTTAATGTGAACGGCATTGTTCCCGGTTATATTGCAACCGACAACACCGAAGCCCTGCGTAACGACGAAGCGCGCAGCCGCCAGATACTGGATCGCATTCCGGCCGGGCGCTGGGGTGAACCGGAAGATTTCAAGGGCGTGGCCGTATTTCTTGCCAGTTCCGCAAGCGATTATGTGCATGGTACGCTGGTCACTGTCGACGGCGGCTGGATGGGACGTTAGCCTTTAATCTTTTCTTTTGACAGGATCAAATCATGGCAATCTTTCTCAGCGATCAAGAGAAGCAACTGATTAACGAAAAAAGAGGCACCGGAAGTTTTACTGATATTTACTGGCAGTTTATCAACCGGGCTCAGGGACATGCGAGCCAGCCGGGTCTGCGCGACTTTCAGTCGCAGCAGGATTACTGGCACATGGCTTATGATTATATCAGCACCGCGGCCATGATTTATGCGCTCAAGCCGGACAAAACGCTGGGCGGGTGGATAAGGGGTGCTGTGCTAGAGCTTGCGCGCCTCGACGATGAGGAGTGGGTCGGGCCGTGGTATCGCAACCACACAAGTGAACCGCGTATAGGTCATCTCGAAACTGGGCATCTCTGCTGGGCCTGTGCGAGCGCCCTTGATCTGGCGGCTGATGCTTTCAGTGAGGCAGACAGGGATGAAATTGCGGCCAAGCTTGAGAATACCGGTATCCGCCTTTGCCGTGAATATCTTCCGCGGGAAGACCATTTGAATAACTGGCACTGCATCCTCACCGCAGGCCTTGCCATGTCTGCCGCAGTACTCGATAACCGCGAGCAGATGGATTATGCAGCCAAGATGTTCGGTTACGGCACCGAACTTTTTCAACCCGACGGGAGCTACGGCGAATCATTGCAGTATTCTCATTACGCACAGATTGGCCTCTTCCTTGCCTACGAGTCGCTTGTCAGAAGAGACCCGGAGTATGCGAAGATAATATCTCCTGATAAATACGGGCGCGGCGTGAGATGGACGGCTGCGAGCTATTTCTATCATAAACCGATGGACGGGTGGGGCCCCTATCCGCGACCCCGCTCGGCTAACTTCAACGATTCTGCCGCTCTCTTTCAGCCTCCGGGCGATCTTATGCTGCATGTCAACGTTCGTTGCCGCGAGAGCCTTCCTGTCGAGGCCGGGCTTGCGCGCTGGTTCTTCGATACCTGTTACACCGGCGAACGGGCAAGCGAACCGAACGACCTCGCGAGCTTTGGTTTTTACAATAATGCCGGGTTCCTCACCTTGCCCCTCCTTGCGCAGGCGGGGGAGGCGCTCGCTCCGGCCGAGGCTGGTATGGGCGAACTTGAAGCTTTCAGTAATGGCGACGCCCTGATGCGCGACAGGCTTGATGGCAAGACTATTGTGGCGGTCTACGGCGGGTGTGATGACCTGCATGTCAAGTCCCACCGCCATGCGGCTTTGAATAGCGGAATTGTGGTGCATAACCGTGAGCGCATGCTGGTTGATCCGGGGCACAGTTGCTATCGCAGCCTGATCCATAATATGGAAACCAAGACCCAGACCCATAACACCGTGACTTTTGATTTCGAAGATGAATCGCGCCATGTTTCCCTGCAGCAGTCGATTTCGTCGCAACGTCGAGCGGTCAAGGATGATATGTCGGACAATCTGCTGAGCCGCGAAGCGGAGAGGCTTATCGCGAAAAGTGTGGACGAGATCCGCGTTGTGGGTCATGACGCCGCGCTCAGTTATGGCAAGCCGATTACTTCCGCGAAAAGGTTCTGGATCTTGTGCGGCGAAAATTCCCTCTTCGTGGTCGATATGATAAAAGCCGGGAAGCCGGTGAGGGCGACTTATTGCTGGCTGCTTAACAACCGTGATGGATTACTGGAATTCAAGCCTGTTCCGCCGGATCGGATCGTTGCCCGCCGCGGGAATACGGGGATGAAGCTTTTCAATCTCGGCGGTGGTAATTTCAGCGGGCCGACATATAGTTTTGTTCACGATTGTTATCATCCCAAGCCGCAGCAGCGCGGCGAAGGTGCATCCGGTTCCGGCCTTATTGTGCGGTGGAGTGACAAAACCTCCTCAGCGGAAAAGACAAACATTCATGCAATAGCTCTGGATACTTACGGGCATGTTGCCGGATGGCATCTGAGGGATGCCGACGCTTCCGGTGGGCGGTTGGAATATGGCAAGCAGAATTGGGAGTGCCGCTCAGAAGGCGAGACCGTC